>CALFUE010000118.1 GCA_937916345.1 uncultured bacterium | reverse complement strand
AGCCACGTAAACAGGCCTCCTTCACGGCGTAGACCGTATCCGTATCATCCTTTTCACGGGGCAGGATTATGGTCTCTGCGGAAGGCAGCCGTCCCCTATAGGAATCGAAGTCGCCTACAATGAGGTCAGGCTCACGGCACAATCCTTCCCTGTGTTTAAGACCTCCGTCACAATATATGAAATGATCGCCATCCTTCAGGTAGCCGGCTATGGCATGATAATCCTTTATCTCCGACGCGCCCACGATGACGCAGCGGGGCATGTCCTTTTTCTCACTGTCCATGCTAAAACGATACCACGGCCTCAAATCGATTACAAGGAGTATTTTGTGCCGGGTAATGGTAGACATTGTCAGTGAGCCTCTCGTTTTCCGCCACCAGCGTCGCGTTTATCTCGCTGACCATGGAGAGGAGCACCTCCGCATCCCACTCTCCTGTGTCGGGAACCAGTATAACCTCGTGGATGCTGGATGGCAGCAGGTAAAAACTACCACCGCAGACGTCTGCCGCCGCCTTGCAGAAATCCTCATAGACGATGATGCCAGCGCCACGCACCCGGCTTTCCACCGTAGCTACGAAAAGCGGCGCTCCACCGCTCATGTCGAGGGACATATTTGTAAGGTCTTTAAGCATATCCGCCAAGGACATGATCTCCATAGGGCGGATCTTCGGCCCGTACTCCAGAGCGTCGGCGTAAAGCTCCTCCTCACTCACACCCATATACTCCATCAGCCTGTTGTTTATCCTCATTGTGGCAATGCTGTCATCACCGCTCTCTATGAGAAATCGATAGACTATCGCCATGTCGTGCAGCCTCCGATAAGGCATGTCCTTAAGCTCAGCCGCGTTAGCGCGGTAACCCACTACCTCCGGCACCAGACGTTCTTTCATGATACTGTAATTTGTCAACTGTGAATAATTATCCATTCCTGATCCTCCTTATGCTAAAGGAGCAGGCAGATCAAAAGAATGATCTATTCTGATCAAAAACAGATAGGGAATCAAGAAATAAGAATTTACAGTAATTTACATTAAATTCCCCTGTTTGTCAACGTCAGAAAAATATATATCATTTCCTACGCGAATATCTCGAAACTAACCTTTTCGCTGACGCACTTTTTGTAGAGCTTTGTCTTGTAGGCGTAAGCCTGGGCGTAATAGACCCCGGGCTCTGTAGGTGCTGCGGAAAGGCGGTTTCCGTCCGCGTCATAATACCTGCAGTAAACCTTTTCGTAATCTCCCTTTTTCTTCACGCTGGGAACAGGCTTTTCTCCATCGTATTTCTTGTCGGGAACAGTGAGTACGAGGCTTCCCGTGCCCCTGGTGATATGAAAATGCACTACTTCGCTCTTTGCAAGACCGTAGCTGTCCGTAGCGTCCACAATGGCTGTCACATAGTAAAGCCCGGGCAGTTTTGGCGCCGCGGAGATCTTTGTATATTTGCCGTCTATCTTTTCATAGTAGCTGTAGGTCACATTCGCACCTTCATTTGTGGTGGTGACGGTAGGCTTTACGGCATGACCAGTGTACTCGATGGTAGTGTCGATATTTACGGTCACTTCTCCGTCAGGCTTGCCCAGCTCGTTTAATGTTCCGAAACGGTAGCCCTTTTCCTCCATGGCCTCAACTATGGGTTTTACAGCGCCGGTTGATGAGGAAGATATGATATGTAACAATGGTATCGATCCATTGCAGTAGCGCTGCATGAAGCTGTTGTACACTGTATCCGCGCCGGGCTGGTTATTTACATCCCAGTCCCGGGCTGCGAAACTCCAAAATACGGTCTTGTAACCCATATCCTGATAGAGCTTTAATGTCCTGACGCTGTAGGCACCTTCCGGCGGACGGAAATAGGGATCGATCTTTGTGCCGGTGACTTCCTTTACGGCCGCTGCAACCTGTATGAGCTCATTCTTTGCGTCGGATACGGAGAGGGTGGTCATATCCTTGTGTCGGACGGTGTGATTTCCGATAATGTGTCCCTCGTCCCTCATTCTTCTGACCAGATCGGGCTGCTTGTCCACGAAATCCTTTGTCACAAAAAAAGCTGCCTTGATGCCCTTTTTCTTCAGATAATCCAAAACACCTGTGGTATATCCGTTATCGTAACCGCAATCAAAGGTAAGGTAGATCACCTTGTCGGAAGTATCCCCTACATAGTAGGCGTCGTACTCTGTTATATCGACTCCCTTTGGGAAGGAGCCGCCGGGAGTGCTATGATCGGTAGTGTAGACCAGCCCCCAGCCCACCCTGTCGTTTGAGTAGGAAGAATAATCTGTCGCGAACACATCGCCCACTGTCCACGACAATGCCATGGTGACGGTCAATACCACAGCTGCCAGTCGCTTCATTATGCTTTTCTTTTTCATCAGATCCAACCTCCGTCAAAATTTATAATCTGTCCGGTCAGGTATTCCGGGGATTCCAAAAGCTTCAGCGCGAACTGTGCAACCTCTTTCCCCGTGCCCGCTCTGCCTGCGGGAATTTCCTCAAACAATTTTTCTTTTTCCTCAAGGCTCAGGTGGTCGTTCATCCTGGTGTCGATAAAACCACAGGCTATTGCGTTCACACTGATGTGCGACGGCGCCAGCTCCTTTGCCAGAGCCTTTGTCAGGGCATTCACACCGCCCTTTGAGGCGGAATACGCCGCCTCGCAGGATGCTCCCGCCACTCCCCAGACTGAGGAAATATTTAATATGCGGCCACATCCTACCCTTAACATCTGAGGTATGGCAAAAGATGACGTGTTAAAGACTCCCGTCAGGTTCACGCCTATTATCTCATCCCACTGCTCCGCCGTCATATCCTGAAGCAGACCGATGTATGAGATCCCTGCGCAGTTTATCAGGGTGTCAATGCCGCCCATCTCCGCAAACCTGTCAAAAACGGCGCTCATGGCATTTCTGTTTGACACTGAGGCCAGGGCTGTCTCTACAGAAGCGTTTTCATTCAGGCTCCTGATGGCCTGCGCCGCATCATTTAAGGCCACCTCGTCCTTATCTCCCGCCAATATAAAAAACGCGCCCCTTTCGGCAAGCTCTTCTGCTACAGCTCTGCCTACACCGTGGGACGCTCCTGTGATCAGAATATTTTTCATAGGATATCACGAAACCTTTTTCGAGAGAGTACGGATATCATGCTCGGTATCCATAAACTCAATGTCGCCGCCAAGCGAAGCGAATTTGTCCGCCACCTGCTCGTATCCGCGCTGAATATAATGTATGTCATCTATTGTGGTGACTCCTTCTGCGGCGAAGCCTGCTATCATCAATGCTGCTCCGGCGCGGAGATCAGGCGCACAAACCTCAGCTCCCATATAGTGATCAACGCCGGAAACTATAGCAATGCTGCCTTCAACCTTTATATCAGCTCCCATACGGGCAAGCTCGTCTACATATTTGAATCTGTTCTCGAAAATGCTCTCGGTTATGGTGGATACACCCTCTGCCAGACCGAGGAGCACCGCCATCTGGGGCTGCATATCCGTGGGAAATCCGGGATAGGGAAGAGTAGTCACCTGTGTGTGTCTGAGGCGACCCATGCCGACTACTCTGACAGCATCATCAAACTCGTGTATCTCGCAGCCCACCTCCAGAAGCTTTGCGGTGGTGGCCTCCAAGTGCTTCGGGATGACATTTCTCACGGTGATATCGCCGTTTGTCGCTGCCGCTGCGAACATATATGTGCCGGCCTCGATCTGATCCGGTATCACCATGTACTCGCTGCCGTGGAGCTTTTCAACGCCTTCGATCCTGATGACATCAGTTCCGGCGCCTCTGATATGAGCTCCCATAGAATTGAGGAAGTTTGCCACATCCACGATGTGGGGCTCCTTTGCAGCATTTTCAATGATGGTCTTTCCCTTTGCAAGAGAGGCCGCCATCATTATATTAATAGTGGCACCCACTGAGACCTTGTCCAAATATATGTGGGCACCGTAGAGGCAGTCAGCCTTTGCGGATACGAAACCGTTCTCTACCAGCGCCACCTCGGCACCAAGAGCACGAAAGCCCTTCAGGTGCAGGTCGATTGGGCGTGCTCCTATGGCACAGCCCCCGGGGAGAGCGACCTTTGCGGAACCGTATTTCCCCAGCAGTGAACCCAGCAAATAGTAGGATGCTCGCATTCTGCGCACACCCTCATGGTCTGCCGTAGTAGTCTTTATCCCTGCGCCACAGATGCGGGCGGTATGATCCTTCCTGGAAACGGAAGCACCTAGGCCTGATATCGCTTCCAGAAGTACATTTACATCGTTTACATCGGGAAGATTGTCAATGATCACTTCCTCGTCAGTCATGATACTGGCCGCAAGCATACCAAGGGCGGCGTTTTTCGCGCCGCTGATATTGACCGAGCCTGTGAGAGGCTTGCCACCTCTGATGATGTACTGTTCCATCTGCCAAATGTCTCCCTGATAATTCCCAATATATCGATTACCTTACCACATTTCCGTGTACTCGGTCAAGAGGTTTTGTGTCCTCGTTATTTAAACGTAACTTTTAATCACAAAAGTTTCCTTGCAAATGCCGCTGCATCCTTTAACTGTTGTTCGCCCGGCTTGCCCCGGACATAGAAAGACTCCTCCGCTACGGGGATTCCTGCTTCGGACAGACCCTTTTTGATAAGCTCAATTGCATGCCTGGAAATCCACGAAGTAGAAAAAACTACGGCTTTCTTTGCATCCTCTTTCTTTATGGTTTGTAAATATTCCTTAAGCTTGTTGTCAATTCCATAAGCGTACAGCGCACCGCCGATGAATAGAATATCGACCGGCCCGGTAATAGAAGCATTGTCCTGATCCACGGATACGGCCGTGGTATCTGCGACCTTAGCGATAGCTTCAGCAACCGCCTTCGTATTCCCCGAACGGGAATAGTATCTCACTGCAATACTCATACTTATCCTCTGCTTATTCACCAATCATCTCAATCATATAGTTTTCAATACCGATCTGCTCGATCAGGCCCAGGTGCCCCTTTACCCAATTATAATGATCCTGCTCATCAATGATGAATTCCTCAAACATGCGTCTGGTAACATAGTCGTCATCAAACATGGCAAGGCATTTGCTCATCATCGGAAGCGCCTCGGCGCTTTCTTTGCAGTCGTATTCAAGCATCTCCTTAATATCAGTGATTACGGGGTACTCCTTGATTTCTACAACGGGTGTCTCACCGAGCTCAATAAGACGGGCATTGACCTTCTTTGCTTCCTCCCATTCCTCATCGGATTCTGCCATGATCTTATCGCCAAGCCTGTTAAGACCGCGACTCTTCATCAACTGCGCATGGATGGAATGCTGCTGCGAGTTACCGAACCAGCCTTTTGCAAAATCCTTTAACAGTTCAACCTTCGTCATACCATTTACCTCCTCTAATAATGTGACTCATAGAACAATCATAGCATAGTTTATAAGGGGCGTCCACATTTTCCGGAACGAACTTTTATAATTTTATACATAAATCGGAACGATCACCACATTTCAATCCTCGATCATCGGCGGTGAGGTTTGGAAAAGTGCCTTTTACCCCTTTTTGCCCTTGGCATTTTTAAAGTAGCCCTTTGTAGTGGTGGCGGTCATCTTTTTTGCACTGCTCATGGATGAGCTGGTGGAATAGCGTATCTCATATCCCTTTGCGCCGGATTTATATGAACTTCCCGATTTTGATGCGTTGCCCCCCGATGCCGGGAATGAGGGTACACCCCGTCCGTGATAAAGCCTCCGGCGAGTTGCGCACAGATTTGCAGAGGAAGGTAGCAAAGCGACCGCAAATCTGGCGCCAAGTCCACCGGGAGCGGACTTGAATAGTCGGGAGGTCAGCCTTTTTTTGGCGGCCCGGTTTGGCGCAAAATATTTGATTACATTGTTAGCTTTGCGTGCTTTTTGTATATGATACTTCTTGTAACCGGGCAAAAACCTTTTCAGGGAGTATATTGGTTTCAAAAGTTAAAGTGCATTTAGGATAATACTGATGCAAAGCATCAATAAAAGTAGTATTACACGGCTCGTATATAAGGTCTGATAGTTCCCGGCTGTTACCAAGTCTATCTATTACAAGAGCCTGATTGAGATCATAAACAGGAGCCATGGAAACTATTGTATTAGTATCGTTATCTACTAAAAAACCCCAGTTTTCATTATGACGGTCAGTATTCCCCAAGAGACAGTCTGCTACTACCATGTTGGCAAAATCTCTGCTGTATTGACTGACTAATTTATCAAAATTCTGCTTAGTATGTTGGCACCAGTCCATGATATCAATTGCTTTAACAAGTGAAAACCGGTCTGATGTAAAGCAGTCGCAGACAGAAAAGACGTATCCATCTTTTTCAACACGTTTGTATTCAATACAGTTACAGCCGGCTTTTCGCAGAATTTCAGCAGCTTCAATTTCACTGTCCGAATTAAGTCCATGAGTTTTATCTGCCTTCCACAACTCTATTTTATCACCATTTCGATGCCAGTATTTGGGAAACATTCCGCCCGCTGACAAATCGGGAACCAATGATTGCTGTGTTACGGATATATGTTTACCGAGTATAGCAATATCATATGATGCTTCAGACAGGTGCCATTTCCGTAGATTAATATCGTCAAAACTGACTATTTCATCAGAACGACGCAGCCAAAAATTATCTTCCATGTTTAACCCACGACAAGCAAAAGTAATCTTTATCCGTTCATCCGTTCTGAGTGATTGAGGGAGCGCGGCGACATTTAATATTACCTTAGCATTTTCCCTGGATAAATTGAGTGTCCTCGCAGCCAAAAAATCTTTTAGTGTTGTAATATGAGAGAGTGCTTCCTGCATACTGCGGGCTTCGGATGTACTCTTAATATAATCTTTAAGCATGTATGGAAGAAATTGTCGATCTTGAATCTGTATGTCTGAAAATTCATCATCAAACAATAAAACCGGATGATCTGTATTCATCAATACATATTCCATGAAATTCTCCTTTCGGATCCATTACATACCTCGATATCATAACATTCAACTTATTATTCTACAGTTCCATAATTTAAGTAGAAATGAGTATACAAACTCAATCTCATTATATGATACAAGGGTCAAAAAGTCCAAATTATGCGCTTGCGCAATAATTTGAGACTTTGTGGGCCGCCCAAACACGAATATCGTAGTGATTTTTGCCAAAAAATCACGGGAGATATGAGTGTTTGAGCAGCACATTGCACACAACGTGTGCGTGCTGCGTATCATAGTCGGGGGCAAAATACCTTTTGACCCCGACATCTTTTTATATCCTGTGTATAAATAATCCGCTCCTGAGCTTCGGCTCAAACCAAGTTGATTTTGGCGGCATGAGAAGACCAGCATCCGCCACCTCCATAAGCTCGGTAATAGATGTGGGATACATGGCAAAGGCACAGATACAATCCTCGTTTACGCGGCGCTCCAGCTCCTTCATTCCCCTGATGCCGCCCACAAAATCTATGCGCTTATCAGTCTTCGGATCCTTTATTCCAAGCACAGGATCAAGCAGTATGTCCTGAAGCAGAGATACGTCAAGGCTTGCGACGGGATCAGACGGTATATCTTCTTTTCTGACTTTTAACCCGTACCACTTGCCGGAAAGCAGCATGGTGATCTCACCCTTTCCCCCGGGTTTTTTTGACTCCTCGGTATCGTCCGTCTCAAGCTCTCTCACATCGAAGAGTTCCTTTATCTTTGAAAAGAAATCCTCTTTGCTTAAACCGTTCAGATCCTTTATGAGACGGTTATAGTCCATGATATAGAGCTCCTCATCAGGAAAGAGCACACTGAGGAAATAATTAAACTCCTCATCTCCCGTAAAGGAGCCCGCCTTCTCCCTCCTTGAAAAGCCAACCCTTACGGCGGAGGCAGCCCTGTGGTGTCCGTCCGCTATATACACATCCCCGATACGAAGGAATGCCTCCTTCAGTCTCTCTATAGCCGAAGGATTAGCTATCTTGAACACTCTGTGTCTGATACCATCCTCAGAAATGAAATCATAGAGAGGCTCTTCATTCTTTACGCCATCGGTCACTTCCCTGACTGTTTTATCTGCCCTGTAGGCAAGGAATATGGGACCTGTCTGGGCGGATGTGGTATCCACATGACGGATGCGATCCTCCTCCTTGTCTGCCCTGGTATTTTCGTGCTTCTTTATCACGCCATTCGCATAGTCATCTATCGATGAAAGTGCTACGAGCCCTGTCTGAACCCTGCCGTCCATGGTCAGCTCGTAGATATAGAAGGCGTCATCGCCGTCAACGATCAATGTGCCGTCGTTGATGCGCTCATCGAGAAGTTCCCTGGCCTTTTGATATACATCGGAGGCATAGATGTCATGACCTTTCTCAAAAGCGGTCTCCGCCCTGTCGATGGCGAGAAAGCTCAAAGGATTTTTTTCTACTTCGACCTTCGCCTCATCCGAGCTATAAACATCATAAGGCAAAGCCGCGAAAATCGCAGCTTTGCCCGCCTCCGGTCTCACACACTTGAATTCTCTTATTACAGACATGTATGCTACCTCATTTTTTATTTTACAATTCTGACTCTGACCACTCCGTCAATACCTCTGATCTTTTCTGCCACTTCCCCGGACACTGGTGAATCCACATCTATTATAGCGTAAGCGTAATCACCTTTTGCCTTATCGGACATATCCGACACGTTGATCCCCTCATTTCCGAGAAGTGTGGTAAATGCACCTATGAGTCCCTTGACATTCTTGTGGAGAATGCCGATACGGCCTGCCGTATTGCAGCCGCCCATGCTGTTGTCAGGATAATTAACAGAGTGAACGATATTTCCGTTCTCGAGATAATCTCTCAGCTCTCTCACTGCCATAATAGCGCAGTTGTCCTCGCTCTCCTCTGTTGAAGCTCCCAGATGGGGCGTAACAATACAGCCCTTCTTTCCTGCAGTGGCAGGATTCGGGAAATCTGAGACATACTTTCTGATGGCACCCTTTTCCAGAGCCGCAACAACCGCCTCCTCGTCAACCAGCAGATCTCTGGCAAAATTGAGGATTATGGCATTTTCCTTCATCTGACCTATGGCAGTTTCATTGATCATCCCTCTGGTGGAATCAAGAAGCGGCACATGGATCGTTATGAAATCACATTCCCTGTAAATCTCATTTACATCGGTAACATGCTTTACCTGGCGGTTCAGGCTCCATGCGGCGTTTACAGAGATATAGGGATCATACCCGTAAACTTCCATTCCCATATGGATGGCTGCATTGGCTACCAGAACTCCTATTGCGCCCAGACCTATGACTCCAAGCTTCTTTCCCTGAATCTCGGTTCCTGCATAATTCTTCTTCTGCTTCTCGGCAGTCTTTGCTATATTTTCATCCGAAGCATTCTCAGAAACCCACTCGATACCGCCTACCAGATCTCTCGCTGCGTAGAGCATTCCCGCGAAAACCAGCTCCTTCACGCCGTTTGCGTTTGCGCCTGGTGTATTAAACACTACGATACCCTCCTCAGCGCACTTGTCCAGAGGGATATTGTTTACTCCCGCTCCTGCTCTGGCTACAGCGAGAACCTGATCCCCCAGCTCCATATCATGCATGGCAGCGCTTCTCACCAGGCAGCAGTCAGCTCCTTTTATATCGTCAGTCTTCTCGTAATCCTCCGAAAAAAGATTTAATCCCACATCCGCTATGGGGTTCAGGCATGCGTACTTATACATTTCCAATCTCCTTTATTTGTTATCAACTTCAAACTTCTTCATGAAATCAACCAGCGCAACTACTCCCTCCCTGGGCATCGCGTTGTAAATGGAAGCTCTCATACCGCCTACGGTCCTGTGACCCTTCAGATTCACAAATCCGGCTGCTGTAGCTTCTTTTACAAATTTTGCGTCCAGTTCCTCATTACCTGTCACAAAAGGCACATTCATAAGAGATCTATCCCCGGGGACTACGGTTCCCTTGAACATCCTGCTCTCGTCGAGGTAATCGTAGAGGATCTTTGCCTTTTCCTCATTCTTTTCCTTCATCACAGACAATCCGCCCATATCCTTGATCCACTTGAATACCTTTCCGCAAATATAGATGCCGTAGGTAGGCGGTGTATTGTAGAGTGAATCGTTATCGAACTGAGTCTTCCACTTCAGCAGAGTGGGCGTGCCCGGAAGCACATCCTCTGTGATGAGATTCTTTCTGATGACCGCGATCACTACGCCGGCAGGTCCCACATTCTTTTGAACTCCTCCGTACATTACGCCGTACTTTGTTATATCTACAGGCTCTGAGAGGAAGCACGAAGAAACATCCGAAACCAGTATCTTTCCCTTTGTGTCAGGGAGCTTTTTGTATTTCGTGCCGTATATGGTGTTGTTTTCACATATATAGACATAGTCCATATCGTCTGTTATTGGCAGATCGGATACATCCGGGATATAAGAGAAGGTTTTGTCAGCGCTGGATGCCAGCTCCACAGCCTCACCGTAAAGCTTTGCCTCCTGGAAGGCCTTCTTTGCCCACTGTCCAGTGATAATGTAACCGGCCTTCCTGTTCTTCATCAGGTTCATGGGAACCTCAGCGAAAAACTGGCTCGCTCCGCCCTGAAGGAAGAGTACCGCATAATCATCTGAAATATTGACAAGCTCTCTGAAATCTCTCTCTGCCTCTTTTATTATATCATCATAGACCTTGGAGCGATGACTCATCTCCATGACACTCATGCCGCTGCCGCGGTAATCCATCATCTCCTCTGCAGCTTCCTTTAACACTGACTCGGGAAGCACTGCCGGTCCTGCTGAAAAATTGTAAACTCTGCTCATTTCTTTGATCCCTCCTGTCTTTCAAGTCGGCCCCCGGCGCTCTCCGCCGGAGGCTTTATCACGGACGGGGAATGTACCCCGCCCATAAAAGATTACTGTGCGGTATCCTTTGTCATAATGGATGTCAGGGGCTTCCCCGGCGCCACCATGGGCCAGACATTGTCGTCCGAGCCGATTAAACAGTCTAGCACAACAGGCGTATCCATTTCAAGTGCCTTTTTCAGAGCACTGTCAAACTCTTCTCTCGTTTTTACCCGAAATCCCGTGCATCCCAAAGCTTCTGCCAGCTTCACATAGTCGAGTCCGTCGTCAAAGACAGTGGCCGAATATCTGTTGCCGTAAAACAGCTGCTGCCACTGATGTACCATTCCAAGCACGGAATTGTTGACAATCACCTCTATCAGAGGAAGCCTGTTTCTGGATGCAGTGATCAGCTCATTCATGTTCATCCTCATACATCCGTCTCCGGCTATATTGATTACTCTCTTTCCGGGATTTGCCACCGCGGCTCCCACCGCAGCCCCCAGACCGTAACCCATGGTACCTAAACCTCCGCTGGACAGGAAGGTTCTTGGCTTTTTGAAGCTGTAATACTGCGCTGCCCACATCTGATGCTGTCCCACCTCGGTGACTATTATGGTATCATCCGGGCTTTCCTTTGATATGCGTGACACCAGATACGGACCGTCAAAGCCTCTTTCATTCACCTTCATCGGGTAATCGTTCTTCATTTTTGCTATATTTTCCATCCACTCGGGATGGGATTTAGGCGTCAGCCTCTCATTAAAGATCCTGAGGACATGCTTCACATCCCCAACGAGACCTATGTCAACCTTTACATTCTTGTTTATCTCTGCGGGATCGATATCCACATGTATTATCTTTGCACCCTTCGCGAAACTCTTCGGGTCGCCTGCTACTCTGTCTGAAAACCTGACACCAAGAGCCACCAGCAGATCGCATCCGCTGACGCCCAGGTTTGATGTCCTGGTCCCATGCATTCCCAGCATTCCTGTGTAGCGATCATCGTCATTGTCAAAGCTGCCCTTTCCCATCAGAGAGTCGCAGACCGGAGCATCGAGCCTGTCGGCAAACACCTTTAATTCCAACCCTGCGCCGGATATGACTGCTCCTCCTCCAACAAATATAAATGGCTTTTTGGCCTTTTCCATCAGCTTCAGGGCTTCGTCCATATCCCCGATGACCTCATCGGAAACCTTGTAGGATATGTCCGCATCCCTTCTCTGATACTCGGCCTCACTACCCGTGACATCCTTTGTCACGTCCACCAGCACCGGCCCCGGTCTTCCGCTCCTCGCTATATCAAAGGCGTAGCGGATTGTGTCCGCAAGCTTTTTTACATCCTTCACGATGAAATTGTGCTTCGTAATGGGAGTGGTGATACCCGCGATATCAACCTCCTGAAAGGAATCCTTTCCAAGAAGGGAAACGCCTACATTACATGTTATGGCAACCACCGGAACCGAATCCATGTGGGCGGTAGCTATACCTGTTACCAAATTAGTTGCCCCGGGACCCGAGGTGGCGAAACACACCCCCACCCTTCCGGTACTCCTGGCGTAACCGTCTGCGGCGTGAGCCGCTCCCTGCTCGTGAGATGTCAATACGTGGCGTATCTCATCCGAGTGCTTATATAGCTCGTCATATACATTAAGTATGGCTCCTCCGGGATATCCGAAAACCGTGTCCACACCCTGTTCCTTCAAGCATTCTATAATTATTCTGGCACCGGTGTACTTCATACTGGATAATCTCCTGTCAATTCCTATTGTATCTCTAATATAGCTCCCCTGTTTCCGCTTGTCACCAGCTTCTCGTATCTGGACAGATATCCGGTGGTAACCTTTGGCTCTCTGGGCTGCCATTTCTCTTTTCTTCTTGAAAGCTCCTCGTCAGAAACCTGAAGCGATATGCTGTAGGAAGGTATGTCGATCTTTATGATGTCTCCCTCCTCAACCAGTGCGATGGGGCCTCCCACCGCTGCCTCGGGTGAAACATGACCTATCGACGCTCCTCTGCTGGCTCCGGAAAACCTTCCGTCGGTAATGAGAGCCACCGAAGAACCCAGACCCATTCCCGCGATTGCGGAGGTAGGATTGAGCATCTCTCTCATTCCCGGGCCTCCTTTGGGTCCCTCGTAGCGGATGACTACGACATCTCCCTCAACGATCTTTCCGCCCTTTATGGCTTCTATAGCGTCTTCCTCACAGTCAAAAACTCTCGCAGGTCCCTCATGTACAAGCATCTCAGGCACTACAGCGGATCTCTTTACCACCGATCCGTCCGGCGCCAGATTTCCCTTTAACACTGCCAGACCTCCGGTCTTTGAGTAGGGGTTGTCCACTGTCCTGATTACTTCGGGATCCCTGTTGAATGAATTCTTTATATTCTCTGCCATGATCGATCCCGTGACGGTCATAACATTTCCATTTATCAATCCTATATCGAAGAGCTCCTTTATCACGGCGTAAACTCCGCCCGCCTCATTCAGATCCTCCATGTAGGTAGGACCTGCTGGAGCCAGATGACAGAGATTAGGCGTCTTTTCAGATATCTCGTTCGCAAAGCTTATGTCGAAATCGAATCCGATCTCATGAGCTATGGCGGGCAGATGGAGCATGGAATTCGTAGAGCATCCGAGAGCCATATCCACGGTAAGGGCGTTCATCAGCGCTTCCTTTGTCATTATCTGTCGCGCCGTGATGCCCTTCTCCCACAGCTTCATTACAGCCATCCCTGCGCGTTTCGCCAGCCTCAGGCGCTCCGAGTAAACCGCGGGTATGGTGCCGTTTCCGGAAAGTCCCATCCCAAGAGCCTCTGTCAGGCAGTTCATTGAATTTGCAGTATACATTCCCGAGCAGGATCCACAGGTCGGGCAGACCTTTTCAACGTACTCGTCCACCTCGTCCTCACTCATAGTTCCTGCTGCGTAGCTCCCTACCGCCTCAAACATTGAGGACAGGGATCTCTTCTTTCCCTTTCCCCGTCCGGCAAGCATCGGTCCTCCCGACACGAATACAGTGGGAAGATCCAGTCTGGCTGCCGCCATGAGAAGTCCCGGCACATTCTTATCACAGTTCGGGACCATGACAAGGGCGTCAAACTGATGGGCGATGGCCATACACTCGGTAGAATCCGCAATAAGATCACGGGTAACAAGGGAATATTTCATCCCTATATGCCCCATGGCGATGCCGTCGCATACTGCTATTGCCGGAAATACCACCGGTACTCCGCCGGCCTCTGCTACTCCGAGCCTGACCGCGTCCACGATCTTGTCTATATTCATGTGACCGGGCACGATCTCATTGTAACTTGAGACAATACCCACCATAGGCTTTTTCATTTCCTCTTTTGTAAAACCCAATGCATTGAACAGACTTCTCGCCGGTGCCTGCTGCATACCGTTTCTGGCATTATCACTCTTCATAAATATGATCCTTCCTTCTCAAATATAAAATGATGTCAAGGTCAAAACCTGATATCCGGAGTGTTTCGCACTTCGTGCTCCCACACTCCTCCCACATTCCGCACTCTCGTGGGCCTTACGCCCCACTTCGTGCTCCATGTGGGGCGGGTCATAAAGTCTCTCCCCCACTTTCGTGCAAGCACGAAGTGGGTTCGGACTTTTGACCCTGATATCATAAAATCAATGTAAACGCTCTATCACAGCATCTCCCATGCCTGCCGTCCCCACCTTTGTAAAGCCTGATGTGTCTCCGCTGCCCGGCATGATGTCTCCCGTCCTTATGCCGTCAATAAGCACCTGCTTTACAGCGCCGTCTATCATGTCAGCGCAATCGTCCAGATCAAGACTATAACGCAGCAGCATCGATGCCGAGAGTATGGTGGCGAGAGGATTTGCAATGCCCTTTCCCGCGATATCAGGAGCCGATCCGCCGCTGGGCTCGTAGAGTCCGGCTTTACTCTCATTCAGCGACGCCGACGGCAGCATACCGATAGAACCTGTTATCATCGATGCCTCATCAGAGAGGATGTCCCCGAACATATTTTCCGTCAGGATCACGTCAAACTGGCCCGGATCACGAACCAGCTGCATGGCGCAGTTGTCCACCAGCATATGCGCAAGTTCCACATCCGGATAATCAGCAGCCACCTCTTCAACCACCGCGCGCCACAGTCTGGACGTGTCCAGCACATTCGCCTTGTCGACGCTGGTGACCTTCTTCCGGCGCTTCCGGGCGGTTTCAAAAGCCGTCCGGGCGATCCGCCGGATTTCCTCTTCGTTGTAGGTCATGGTATCCGTTGCCGTGCGAAGGCCGTTTACGGTCTCCGTATGGCGCGCGCCGAAATACAGACCGCCGGTCAGTTCGCGGACAATCATCAGATCAAAGCCGTCGCCGACGATCTCCTCCTTCAGCGGAGATGCCGCGCGCAGCGCCGGATAGAGCTTTGCCGGACGCAGATTGGTGTAAAGTCCCAGCGCAGCGCGGATGCCGAGCAGCGCTTTTTCGGGACGGTTGTCGCCGGGCTGGTCGTCCCATTTGGGTCCGCCGACCGCACCGAGCAGAACGCTGTCGCTTGCAAGACAGCCGTCAACGGTCTCCTGCGGCAG
>CALFUE010000117.1 GCA_937916345.1 uncultured bacterium | reverse complement strand
CGATATCGCAGGTATTGTCTGATATGGCCTATGGAAAGTACATGGCTTTGAAATCTGCGAGAGAGATGGAGAGGGTCGCAAACATGAAGAGTGACTTCCTCGCAAATATGAGTCACGAGATCCGCACTCCCATGAACGCCGTCATAGGTCTGGCGGAGATGAGTCTCCGTGAGGATCTTCCGCTTGTCGCCAGGGAATATATCACCCAGATCAAGAACAGCGGTCGTTCTCTCTTAAATATCATTAACGATATTCTCGATTTCTCAAAGATAGAATCCGGAAAGATGGAGATAATACCTGTGGACTATGAGTCGCTGTCAATTATGAATGATGTGGCAAATATAGTCCTGGTCAAATTAAAGGACAAGGAGAATGTGGAGCTGCTGCTGGATGTGGATCCAACCTTCCCCTGGATGGTGCACGGAGACAATAACCGCATCAAGCAGATACTTATAAATCTGGCAAATAACGCCGTAAAATTCACTGAAAAGGGTCATGTAAAAATATCTCTGAATTATGACAAGATAGATGATGAAAACATCATGATGAAATTCTTCGTTGAAGATACCGGTATCGGCATAAAGGAAGAGGACATCGGAAAGCTCTTCGGATCCTTCCAGCAGGTGGATTCAAAAAGAAACAGGAATGTTGAGGGAACAGGCCTTGGTCTTGCCATCACCAAAAATCTCCTGGGTCTCATGAATGGAAGCGTATCTGTGCAGAGTGTCTACGAGAAGGGGTCGACATTCTCTTTCCAGCTGCCGCAAAAGGTTTCGGACTGGACTCAGTCAATAAAGGTGAAGGAACCTGAGAAATATTTTGTTGTGGGATATTTCGAAAAGGCCGATGTCATGGATCAGCTCTTTGACGATCTGGGCGCCCTGGGAGTTGCGGGAATAGGCGCGGCGAACATGGAGAGATTAAAGCTTATCGTAGATGGAGAGAAGGCATCGGGAAAGGGAAGAGAGATATTTATCTTTACCGAGAAGGAGCGGTTAGATGATGGGCTGAATGCTCTCGTTGAGGGTGATCCGGATGTTCACGCCATAGTCCTTACTGACTTTTTTGACGATTTCAAATCTGACTCACCGGAGCTTCGCGTGCTGAAGAAGCCACTGTCTCCCATATTGATCACAAAGGCTCTGACAGGTGAGGAGATGGATCTCTATGAGAATGAGTTGGAGGCTTTTGAGATTGACTTCACGGCTCCAAAGGCCGAGATACTTCTGGTGGACGACAATTCCATAAACCTGACGGTTGCGGAGGGATTGCTTGAGCCATTGGATATGAAGATTTATACGGCTGTCAGCGGAAAGGATGCCATCGACCTGGTATCCAAGAAGAAATTCGATATCATATTTATGGATCACATGATGCCGGAGATGGACGGTGTGGAGACCACTCGTATCATCAGGCGTATGTATCCCAATTACAATGATGTTCCCATTATTGCCCTTACAGCAAACGCGGTGGACGGCACAAAGGAAATGTTCCTCTCCGAGGGTATGAACGACTTTGTGGGAAAACCCATCGAAGTAAGAGTCCTCATAGGAAAGGTAAAGCAGTGGCTGCCAATAGAAAAGATCGTAAAGGGCGCAAAGGTGGTTTCCGAGGATGACAAGAAATCAGCTGTCAGCCTGAAGATGGATGATCTTGACGTGGTTTCTGCCATAAATCTCCTGGGAAATCAAAAGCTCTTTGAGACTATATTGAAGGAATATTACAAGAATATACCGATGAAGCTCTCGACTATCAGAGGCTTCTATGAGGCCGGGGACTGGCCAAATTACACCATAGAGGTTCATGCTCTGAAAAGCTCGTCAAAGCAGATAGGTGCGATGGAACTCTCAGACATGGCTGCAGAGATGGAAAAGGCGGGAAATGCCAGGGACACGGAGGCTATCAGACAACATACAGAGCCTATGCTTGCTAAATACGAGAGGTATATTGAGACTCTGGCTCCCTTCTGCGCAGAGCAGCAGGCTGATGCCGCAGACCTGAAGAAAGCCTCAAATGAAGAGATACTCGCCCTGTTTGACCAGATGAACGAAGCAGATGAAAATCTGGATATGGACATGATGGAAGAGACGGTAAACGCCCTCTCCGGGATTGCCTTTGAGGGTGAACAGAAGGAGCTGCTGGAAGCTCTGAGGGAAGCCTCGGAGGGCATGGATGTGGACGAGTGCGATGCGATAGTAGAAAAATGGAGGGAACTGATAAATGGCTAATGCGTACAATCACAAGAAGATCGAGCCGAAATGGCAGAAGCTGTGGGAGGAGAAATCAGCCTTCAAGGCAGATAACGACTACTCAAAGCCGAAATATTACGCTCTCGTGGAGTTTCCCTATCCGTCGGGACAGGGACTTCATGTAGGTCATCCCAGACCTTACACGGCCCTTGATATAGTGGCGAGGAAACGACGCATGCAGGGCTATAATGTGCTGTATCCCATGGGATGGGACGCCTTCGGTCTCCCTACCGAAAATTATGCCATAGCAAACAAGATCCACCCCAGGGTCGTAACCGAAAAAAATGTGGCAAGATTTAAGGGTCAGCTTCAGGCTCTTGGTTATTCCTTTGACTGGGAGCGGGAAGTGAATACCACAGATCCCGATTACTATAAGTGGACCCAGTGGATATTCCTCAGGCTTTTCAAGGCGGGACTGGCCTACAAAAAGGAGATGCCCATCAATTTCTGTACCTCCTGCAAGGTTGGTCTGGCGAATGAGGAGGTGGTGAACGGAGTCTGTGAGAGATGCGGATCACCTGTAATCAGAAAAGTTAAATCCGAGTGGATGTTAAAGATAACCGATTACGCCGACAAGCTGATAGACGGTCTTGACAGCGTGGATTTCATAGAGAGGGTAAAGACACAGCAGAAAAACTGGATCGGCAGATCAAACGGAGCTGAGGTGGATTTTCCTCTGAAGGATACCTCTGATTCACTCAGGATCTACACCACCAGATGTGACACGCTCTTTGGCGTTACCTATATGGTGGTCTCACCGGAGCATCCATTCCTTGATAAATATAAGAACCGCATAAAAAACTGGGATGAGATCGTGAGCTACAGGGAAGCTGCTGCCAGAAAATCTGACTTCGAGAGGTCTGAGCTGGCAAAGGAGAAGACCGGCGTACTGATCGACGGACTGACCGCCATAAATCCCGTAAACGACACAACTGTTCCCGTGTGGGTCTCAGACTATGTGCTCATGAGCTACGGTACCGGAGCTATCATGGCTGTTCCTGCTCATGACCAGAGAGACTTCGATTTTGCGAAAGCATTTGATCTGGATATCATCCCGGTCGTCGATCCTGAAGACCCTTCGATCGATCTTTATGATCTCAAGGAAGCCTTCGTAGCCGAAGGTAAAATGATCAATTCCGGACAGTTTGACGGAATGAACAACAAGGAAGCCATTCCTGCAATGATAGACTGGCTCAATGAGAAAGGAATTGGTGACAAGACTGTCAATTTCAGGCTCAGAGACTGGCTCATATCCAGGCAGAGATACTGGGGCGCTCCTATACCTATGATCTGGTGTGAAGAGTGCGGCTGGATACCTGAAAAAGAGGAGAACCTGCCTGTTCTTCTCCCTACAGATGTAGAATTCACAGTTACAGAAGATAAAGAAACACAAAAAATTTACGGTAATGAACATTATGATTCAAAATTACTTTTTATACCACAATATAAGAAAAAATGCAACTATATAAAGGAAAAAAGCCAGAGAAAAACCTCTGGCTTCGTGCCGGCATTGATCTATCTTCCCGGGACGTCTCCATCCAAGTATTTTCGACGTGAATGAGCTTAACTTCCGTGTTCGGAATGGGAACGGGTGGAACCTCATTGCCATAAACACCGGCTGATCCTGTGACGACATCCTGAAAACCGAACAGCAAGTGAAAAGGAATCGAGAGAGAATCGAAGCGAAGGAAAAGCCCTCGACCGATTAGTATGCGCTGGCTGAACACGTCACCGTGCTTACACCTTGCACCTATCAACCTCATAGTCTTTGAGGGGTCTTACTCATTTGAAATGATGGGATATCTTATCTTGAGGTCGGCTTCACGCTTAGATGCTTTCAGCGTTTATCCGTTCCGCACATAGCTGCCCAGCTGTGCCACTGGCGTGACAACTGGTGCACCAGAGGTGCGTCCATCCCGGTCCTCTCGTACTAGGGACAGCGCCTCTCAAATATCCTACGCCCACGACAGATAGGGACCGAACTGTCTCACGACGTTCTGA
>CALFUE010000116.1 GCA_937916345.1 uncultured bacterium | reverse complement strand
GGAAAACTCCCTCCCCCTGATCCGCAAAATCAAAATTATCGGGCTCCCCTCCGATGTTCTCAACCCCTGAAAGATTTAAGGCGGCAAATTCGTGTTCTGCCGCCTCAACCTTTTCTCTGATGAGAGCATTTGTGTCAATGATCCTTTTTTTGACCACTCCTGAACTATACAACTAATTCGTCACCTCCACCACGGGAAATGATAATCTCCGCAGACTCCTCGAGACGCCGTATGATACCGACGATCTTCTGCTGAGCCTCCTCTACGTCCTTCATACGGACAGGACCCATGAATTCGATATCCTCTTCTATCATTGCAGCCAAACGGCTTGACATGTTCCTAAGCAGCAAGGACTTTACCTCCTCGTTTGCGCCCTTCAGTGCAACCTCCAGATCGGCATTCTCCACATCCCTGAGGACACGCTGGATTGCACGGTCGTCCATGAGCTTGATATCCTCGAAGACGAACATCTTCTTTCGGATCTCGTCCGCCAGCTCCGGCTCCTCGATCTCCAAAACCTCCATAATATGCTTCTCTGTACCGCGGTCTACGGTATTCAGGATATTTACAACGGAATCCACACCGCCAACGACGGTGAAGTCCTGATTTACCAGAGATGAAAGCTTCTTCTCCAAGACATTCTCCACCTCCTTGATGATATCCGGGCTGGTACGATCCATCATAGCGATCTTCTTTGCCACATCCGCCTGGTTCTCAAGAGGAAGCGCACCAATAATCTGAGCCGCCTGGGAAGGCGAGAGATATGAAAGTATCAACGCTATGGTCTGGGGCAGCTCGTCCTGGATAAAGTTTAATATCTGAGCAGGCTCTGTCTTTCTGATAAATTCGAAAGGACGAACCTGAAGTGATGCAGTAAGTTTTGAGATAACCTCCTGAGCCTTCTCGTCTCCGAGAGATTTCTCGAGAAGCTCTCTCGCGTATCCGATACCACCCTCGGCAATATACTGCTGCGCCAGGCAGACCTGATAGAACTCATTTATGACAGTCTCCTTGGTCTGGGGAGACACACTCCTGGTATTTGCGATCTCGAGTGTAAGCTCCTCAATCTCGTCCTCCTTTAGATATTTGAATATGGAAGCTGATTTTTCGGGTCCCAGAGCGATCAGCAGCACTGCCGCCTTCTGTACTCCACTCAATACGTCTTCATTCATATCCCGCTCCGTTCATAGATCATCGGTTAATACTAATCCCAATCCTCGTTCAGCCAGTTCCTGAGCAGCTGTGCCACAGCCTCAGGCTTCTCGTCGACGAACTTCTCTATAAGAAGTCTTGCCTCAGACTTTTCCTGAAACTCTATCTGATCGAGCTCCTCATCCTCTATTTCCTTTGTGGATTCAAGGAGCTGTTCCACAGAGAGCTCCGGCTCCAGCTGCTCCACCTTGTCGTTTTTTGTGGCGCGCCACACCACAAACAGCAGCAACGCGAATATCAGGATCACCAAAAGGATCTGGAGAATGTCAGTCAGATTGATGCCACCGGATGTCTTATACTCGAACATGGGCACTTCATAAGCCAGAAGGGTTATGCGGCTCACATCAAAGCCGGTGGCGTTTGATATGAGATTTACAAGCCCCTCATCAACCTCCAGGGGTATCCTCTCGGAATTTGCCGCGATGAATTCCTCAAAGGTCATATCATCGAGCTGTCCCGTCTTCTCCAGCTCCTCTTCCTTGTAGGTGTGGTATCTGATTCCCACAACAGAAATGGATGATGTCTCCTGCTTTATGGCTCCGGCTCCTGCCTCGGTCACGGTAAGTCTCTGGTTCGGCAGATAATCCTTGTTATTGCTGGTGACAGAGGACTCAGTGAGGCCGGAATTATCCAGCATGTAGGTGGTATCATCATTTGAGTCTGTGCCGGGAACTGCGGCAACACCTCCCGTAGCGCTGGACTCATAGTTCGACTCGTAGTCGAGATAGCCTTGGGTATTGCCCTCGGCTACCCAGTATTCCAGTTCCTTTATGGATGAGCTGTTAAAATCGATGTCGGCATTGACCGCTATGGAAACGGAATCAAACTGCTCCGTGCCCTTCATAACCTCTGCCACCCTCATCTTTTTCATGTCTTCCAGCTTTTGTTTGAGATTGAGCTGGTTTGTGGCAAAGCTGGCAGTGCTGGTGCTCTCACCTCCCACAAAGAGAGGATTTGAATCCTGGTCGATGATTGAAATGGAATCTGTGGTGTCATTTCCGACCTGTGTTGCCAGAAACCTTGCAAGAGTCTGGGCCTGCACCTCATCCATAGGCTCGGATAATGTTAATTTAACTGCTACATAAGTGTCTCTTTCTTTTGCGATCAGGGTACCGTCGTCATCCGGTATATTCAGGGTTACCGCAGCATTTTCTATGTTGGACTGCGATTCCAGTATATCTGAAAATCTGGATTCAAGATACAGCTTGTACTTCTTGGCCTTGTCTGCCTCAGTGGTGGTAAAGCTGCCGTTTATGGCATCATCTATGGTATAACCATCCGTCGCGATATCGTTTGAACCAAGGATGATGCTGGCGGTGCCGTAATCCTTCTCCTGAACCTCATAACTCATTCCGTCAGTGGAACGCCTGTAAGTGATGCCGCCGTCCTCCAGCAAAGTCGCTATTGATGCCGACTCTGTGGCATTCTGGGCGCGGATCAGATTGATGTATTTAGGCTGGCTCACTGCCACGATCAGAATAATGAGTGCAATTAGAACAGCAGCAACTATGCTTACCAGCACAACCTTCTGCTTTGTGGAGAATTTTTTCCACCAGTCCAATATTCTGTCAATTATCTTTTGCAGCCATTCAGGCATCTCTCTTGTACCTCAAAATAATCAAATCTAACTTTAATATAAAATCAAAAATTGATATCAAATCTGCATATTAATAATGCTGTTGTAACCCTCCAACAGTTTATCTCTCACCGCAACAGTGTATTGCAGAGTGACAAGAGCCTTCTCCTGAGCTATCTGGAGGTCGTGGGTGTTCTCCGCATCTCCCAGCGCGAACTTGATCTCCTCCTCCTCGACCTTGTTGTACATGTCATTGGTCTCCTCGATCATATTCATCGCGGTCTTGAAGATGCTCTCAAAGCTCTTTCCTGTATTTTCTATCTCTTTTGTGGAAGGTATGGATCTCGCTATGATATCATCCGATATCCCCGAGATCGCCGCCAGATCTATAGCCATAACTGCCTCCTGGAATGATCATTCAAATCCGTTCAGATTAGTGGTTAACCGCCGATCTGAAGACCTGCGTTCGCTATTGCCTTTGAAGTATCAAAGGCCGTAGTATTTGCCTCATAAGCTCTCTGAGCGTCTATCAGGTTTGTCATCTCCGTGACAATATTGACATTCGGGTATGTCACATAACCGTTTTCGTCAGCATCCGGGTGCGAGGGGTCATACTCCATGATATAGTCGGTAGAGGTGTCGTTCTTTACACTGGTCACCTTTACGCCGTCTCCTCTGAATTTATTCCGATGTGTCTCGAACACATCCGAGAACGGCGTAATGTGCTTTGTCGCAAAGGTGACAACCTTTCTGGTGTAGACCTGTCCGTTCTCATCTCTGGTGGTATTGATATTTGCAATGTTTTCAGCTATGATATCGGCGCGAAGCTGCTGCGCAGTCATGCCTGACGCCGATATATCAAAGGATTGAAAAAGTCCCATAATAACCTCCTATTTACTTGGACATTGCGGCCTTTATAGCCGTGAACTCATCTGAAATGGAATTCGCTATCACCTGATAGCGTATCTGCTCACTGGCCAGCTCGACATTTTCCGTCTGTATGTCCACATTGTTTCCGTCAAGCCTGTAGTCATACGGATAGGAGGCGGCATCAATATGCGCGGTGGCTGTGATGAGCGGAAGCTCCGTCTCCTTGATCTTTTTGTCCAGGGAATCGAAACGATCTGCCTTTGCAAGCTGGTGCTTCAGCAGTGTCTCGAAATCCACATCCCGTCTCTTGTATCCCGGGGTATCGGCATTTGAGATATTGTTCGCGATGACAGTCTCACGAAGCCAGCTGGCATCTGCCGCCTTATCCAGGACATTGATGTAATCAAAAGCCGTGCTCTGTATCATAGCATCTCCTTTCTTCCTGACGGTAAAGCAAATGACCACAATATTTTGTGTGTCATCCCTGCCCAATAACCCATATATAGTAATTATACATAACTTGTTTTTGCCGTCAAGAATATATTTTCTTTTAAAATGAAACAAGTGCAAGAAGGCCGTACTTCTCACACTTGTAATATCGGCATTTTCAGCAGATTATTTAGCTTTTTCGATTATAAATCCACAGACCGGATCACTGCAGACCTCCTTTGATCCCTTTTTGATCATATATTTTCCGCAGTTCGGACAATTTTCTCCCGTGGGAGCCGACCAGGATATGAAATCACACTCCGGCGAATTCTCACATCCGAAGAATCTCCTTCCCTTCTTAGTCCTGCGTATCACCACCTCACCACCGCACCCCGGACACTTCACGCCGGCCTTCTCCAGATAGGGCTTTGTGTTCCGACAGTCCGGAAAACCCGGACAAGCCAGAAACTTCCCGTGGGGTCCGAACTTTATAACCATGTTCCTGCCGCAGTTCTCGCAGATCACATCCGTGACCTCATCGGAGATTTCAACCTTTTCAAGCTCCTCAGAAGCCTTGTCCACAGCTGTCTTTAAGTCTGGATAAAAATTCCTTATGACACTCTTCCACTCGATCCTTCCCTCTTCTATATTGTCCAGCAAAAGTTCCATATTCGCGGTAAAGCTCTCATCCACTATCGTCGGGAATGCAGATACCATGATGTCGTTCACGGCATCCCCCAGATCAGTCATGTAGAGGTTTTTCTCCTCCTTCGTGACATAGTGGCGGCCACTTAATGTCTGTATCGTAGGCGCATAGGTGCTGGGTCTTCCGATCCCCGCTTCCTCCATGGCCTTTACCAGACTGGCTTCGTTAAAATGAGGCTTTGGCTTCGTGAAATGCTGCTCCGGCAGTTCCTCCACGCACTCCAGTACATCTCCTGTTGACAGGTTCGCCGGCAGGCTCCTGTCCTTTTTTCCCCTGCCGGTACCATCTGCATCCTCGCACTCACTGTAGACCGCTTTGTATCCGGCAAATACCATATTGGAAGCGGAGGCCGAAAAGCTCTCCTCATTATTCTTTATTTTGAGAGAATTTACCTCATACACGGCAGAGCTCATGCAGCTCGCCAGAAATCTGTTGTAGATCAGCTCATACAATCGAGCCATATCCCGTGACAGGCTCGCAGAGGCCTTCTCCGGAGTCACGGACAGGTCGGTGGGTCTGATCGCCTCGTGGGCGTCCTGTATCTTTCCGCCCTTCCTGCCCTCCGGTTTTTTACCCTGATAATCCTTACCGTAATTCCTATTTATGAAATTGACCGCAGCATTGTAGGCCTCGTCGGAAACTCTGGTGGAATCGGTACGCAGATATGATATCAGAGCCACCGTGCCCATCCCCTTTATCTCTACGCCCTCGTAGAGCTGCTGTGCCAGCTTCATGGTCTTTACCGCTGCAAAATTCAACGCCTTTGCGGCCTCCTGCTGCATAGTGCTGGTCGTGAAAGGAAGGGGGCTCTTTCTTTCTCTCTTTGACTTTTTCTGATCCGATACGACATATTTTCCCTTTGCGAGTTCGGATTTCAGTGCGTCTACATCACTTTTTTCCTTCAGCTCTCTCTTTCCGTCGTAAGAGGCTGTTATAGCTTTTCCCTTTGAACCTTTTTTGAGTGTCACCGTGTAAGTCCAGTATTCCTGCGGTATAAAACTCTCTATTTCCTTTTCCCTGTCTGCGATCATGCGCAGAGTCACGGACTGAACACGCCCTGCGGAGAGTCCTCTCTTTACCTTTGTCCAGAGCAGGGGAGATATGCCATAGCCCACCATTCTGTCGAGAAGCCTTCTCGCCTGCTGCGCATCCACCAGGTTCATGTCGATCTCCCGCGGATGCTTGATAGACTCTTTTAATGCGGATTGTGTGATCTCGTTAAAGGTGATGCGATACGCCTTTGCATCCTCCAGCTTCAGCGCGTAGTAGAGATGCCAGCTGATAGCCTCTCCCTCGCGGTCAGGGTCGCTGGCCAGATATATCTTGTCAGCCTTTTTAACGGCCTTTCTCAGCTTTGCGAGAACCTCGCCCTTTCCTCTTATGGTGATATATTTCGGTTCGTAATCATTTTCAGGATCAAAGCCCAGCTGACTTTTCGGAAGATCCCTGACATGGCCCATCGACGCCATGACAGTGTAATCCTTGCCCAGATACTTGGAGATTGTCTTTACCTTTGCAGGGGACTCTACGATGACCAGATATTTTGACATGGATCAATACCTCACACAGTTATTTTGTACCCTCCGGGACACTCTCCGGCCAGCCCCTTGTCTATAAGGCCGTACACCGCCAGTATAGCCTCCCTCTGTGATAATCCGGTCTGCTTTGATAGCTCGTTTATATCTTTCGGGCACAAATCAAGCGTACTATACACCTTTAATTCTTCTTTTTCAAGAGGAATTTGTAAGCGGTCCGATCCGCCACGGTCAGCCTTGGGTATAAAGCCGAAATCACCTGCCAGATCATCCGGTGATATGATAATCCCCGCGCCATTCTTGATTAATCTGTTTGAACCCATGGCTCTGATATCACCCATCAGCCCGGGGACCACATAGACATCCTTCCCCTGATCCAGCGCATGATCAGCGGTTATCAGGCTCCCTGATCTCTCCCTGCCTTCAACCACGATTACTGCATCCGAAAAGCCGGATATGATCCTGTTTCTTGCAGGAAACTGTCTGGCAAGCGGGCTTCTTCCCGGAGGATACTCGGATATGACGCCTCCACCACTCTCAAGTATCCTCTCATACATCCTCATGTGCTCGGGCGGATATACCACATCCACTCCGCAGCCCAGGATTGCAAAGGTCTTTCCCCCGTGATCCATTGCTCCCTCGTGGGCATATCCGTCTACTCCCCGGGCCATACCGCTTATCACATTCGCGCCGTAGTCTGCCACCCGCTTTGCCAGCTCCGTTGCCGCGGCTGCCGCATATTCACTGCAGGCTCTTGCTCCAACAATTGCGACAGAAAACACCTCATCCTTCGGGAGCTCTCCTATATAAAAAAGCCATCTCGGCGGATTTACGATATTTTTCAGCTTATCGGGGAAGCCCTCGGAATCGCTGAACACAAAATTTATATTCTTCTCCCACAGCTTTTCATATTCCCCGTCCAGATCCCAATGTCTCCTGCTCAAGGCGATGGCCTGAGCCGCGGGCTGTGACAGTCTGTAAATGCTCTCCAGATCCTTTGCCGGCATCTCATACACATTTTTCGCGCTGCCGGCGTATTTTATCAGCTGTCTCATGGCGCCACACCCTATACCGTTCAGGCAGGACAGCCAGTACTCATATTTCATAGGCTCTCCTCCCTGTAGCTCACCGCCTCCATCAGATGATCACGACCAATCTCGGCGCATGAGTCCATATCCGCAATGGTTCTGGCCACCTTTAATATGCGGTGATACCCCCTTGCAGTAAGTGAAAAACTCTCGAAGGCTCTCTCCATATAGATCTTTGCAGCTCCTTTAAGTTTGCAGAATCTGTCGAGATATTTCGGCGGGATCTGTGAGTTGTAGTGGAACCCAAGCCCCTCATATCTCTCACACTGCAGCTCATGAAGCTTTGTGACCCTCCTTCTCACGGTCTCGGAGCTCTCCTCCTCCCTCCCGCCGTATAGCTCCGTAAAGCTTATGGCCTGGGCTCTGACGATGATATCTATCCGGTCGAGCAGCGGCTTTGATATCCGCCCCATGTATTTGAGCACGGCACTCCTCTGACAGGTGCATCTGTCTGAGGGATAATAGCCGCACTTGCAGGGGTTCATCGCGCATACCAGCAGTATGTCCGACGGATATTCCACACTGTAGCCCACCCTGGAGACGGTTATCTTTTTGTCCTCCAATGGTTGACGTAAAACCTCCAGGGTGGAGGGCGAGAACTCCGGCAGCTCATCCAAAAACAATACACCCTTGTGGGCGAGAGACACCTCGCCGGGGCGGGGATTGACCCCTCCACCCGTCATTCCTGCATAGGATATGGTATGATGGGGACTCCTGAAAGGCCTTGTGCCGATCAGGCTGTCGGCTCCCTCCATCAGACCACTGACACTGTAGATCTTTGAGACCTCTACACGCTCATCCTCAAGCAGATCCGGCAAAATGGAGGGTATCCTCTTTGCCATCATGGTCTTCCCCGCACCGGGCGGACCGATCATAAGAAAATTGTGCATTCCGCCCACAGCTATCTCGCATGCGCGCTTCAAGCCCTCCTGCCCACAAATATCGGAAAGATCATACTCGTAATCAGGTCTTTTTACCTTTCCGTCTGGATTATGCTCCACCTCCTTCATACCGGTTATAACACTTCTCAGATCCGATATGGAAAACACCCTCATGTCCTCGATGAGAGCCGCCTCGGAGGCGTTTTCTTCTGGAACGACACACATTTTCATCCTGTTTGCTCTGGCGTATACAACGACAGGCAACACCCCGCTGACCTTTGTCACGCGCCCGTCAAGATGCAGCTCACCAACCACCATGCTGTTTTCCACGGTTTCACTATCGATTATCCCAAGGGCATTCATTATCGCAAAAGCGATGGGAAGATCCAGACCGGAACCGGTCTTTTTGATATTTGACGGAGCCAGAGAGACGGTGATCCTTTTTGCGGGAATACTCACTCCCGTATTTTTAAGGGCTGTCCTTATGCGCTCCTTTGATTCTTTGACCTCGGTGGACAGAAAACCCACCATTTCCATGCAGGGCAAGCCATCACTGATGTCTACTTCCACAGACACAGGAAGAACATCTATACCTGACAGTACAGCCCCTGTAACTTTTCCGTACATAGCATTCCTTTCTCATTTCCTTGGCTTTTGGGGGAAGCTTTTTAAGAAATAAAAAAGGATTTATAAATTATTCCTCCGGGAGCTCGGATAAGATCTCCTCGGCTGTTTGGGAGGCTTTCCGATATTCCTCCTCAGATTCGATATCCTCTATGGATGGCTCACCGTCCTCATCCTCGTAATAGCGAAATATATACAGCTCGGCATCATCCCTGAAATCACCCTCATCATCCGCCTCGGCCAGAAGGATATAATCCCTCCCGTCCATCTCATAAATGGTGACAGGCTTTGTCTCAATGGACTTTCCGTCGATCTCTAGTGTAACCTGGAGATCTTCCATCAGATCGTCATCATCTTCGTAATTAACAGCCATTTTATTGCTCCTCTGAATAGTGATCTCAACAAGAATAAGGCATAAACTATCCTACTGTCAACAATAATTTAAAATTTTATTTCTTTTTTGCCTGTTATTATGTTATCATTGAGTGGATTATTTTATGATGTCGGGGTCAAAAGGTATTTTGCCCCGACCATGATACGCAGCACGCACACGTTGTGTGCAATGTGCTGTATCATTTTATGTATTACTAGAATGAAAAACTAAAAGGTGAGCTATGAAGAAAAAAAACAGTGTCATTACTAAAAAAGGCGATTTCGAGCTTCTCGGTATAAAGCGGGTCGACGAGGGGTCCGTAACAATCACTTTCGAGTGCGGGCGGGATTCGCAGGCATTCATTCGCCTGTATGAGACAGGTTCCGATAAATATACCGATATTCCCGTGCCTGTGGAGTATTCCACCGGCATGGTCAGATCCGTGACGATCTGTGATCTCGACATGTCAACCTACGATTACAATCTGGTTATCGACGGCACGGAAATGCTCTTCCCCTTTGCAACCTGTATAAAAGGCCGCGAGAAATGGGCCGATCCGGACAGGTCTGATGAAGAGGCTCTGCGCGGGCGCTTTGTATTTCCGGATTTCGGAGAATTAAACGATACCTGCCCCATGCACGCCCCCGAATCACTCATTCTCTACAAGCTCAATGTCAGAGGCTTTACAAAGAACGACAAGACAGTCAAAAGCAAAAAAGGAACCTTTAAGGCACTGGAAGAAAAGATCCCTTACCTAAAGGATTTGGGCATAAACGCGGTGGAGCTCATGCCAATATATGAATTCAACGAGCTGTTCCCCACCACCGCCGGAAAAAAAGACCTGGAAAGCTGGAACCCTCAGGCAAAAAAAGGCTACGAGATGCTGGAACACAAGGCGCAGCAGAGGATAAACTACTGGGGCTACGGCCCCGGGGACTACCATGCGCCCAAGGCCTCCTTCTCGCACAGCTCAGAGCCCGTGAGCGAGCTGGTACACCTGATATATTCCCTCCACTCAGCGGGGATCGAATGCATCATGGAGATGTGCTTCCCCGAAGGGATCACAACAAACTATATAACGGAAATACTGAAATTCTGGGTGATAAACTATCATATAGACGGTTTCCATCTGCTGGTGCCGGGTATCAACGCGAGAGATATAGCCGCAGTGCCCCTGCTCCGCTATACCAGGATATTCTACGACAATATATTCTCAACCGACGATAATGATCTCGTCCCCTGCAGAAACCTCTATCAGTACAGGGACGATTTCATGTATATCACCAGAAAACAGGTCAATGTCATAGAGAATAACATTATCGATACACTGCGCATCATGAGGCGCCAGTCAAACGACATATGTTATGTAAACTACATTGCAAACAATAACGGTTTCACGCTCCGCGATCTCTTCTCCTATGCCCTGAAGCACAATGAGGCCAACGGCGAGAAGAACACCGACGGAAACGACTACAACTACAGCACAAACTGCGGGGCTGAAGGTCCCACCAGAAAGCTGAACATAAAGAAGAAACGTATCGATATGATGAAGCTGGCGCTCACCGTCACCTTCATCTCACAGGGCTGCCCTCTCATCTACATGGGCGACGAGCTGGGCAACACTCAGAACGGAAACAATAACACCTACTGCCAGGACAACAAGCTGGGTTATCTCTCCTGGGATGAGCTCCCAAGGTTTGAGGAATTCCATGGCTTCGTGAAGGAGCTGATCGCATTTCGCAGCACTCATCCAATTATTTTCAGGGACAGACCAATAGATATGTCAGTCACGGACAAAAACGGCTTTCCGCTCCTCTCATATCACACCAAAGACGCCTGGACAAACGGGCTCTCTCCCATCCTTCAGACGGTCGGCATACTTTTCTGCGATGAGAAATCGAGCTGCCCACCCCTTTACGCAGCCATCAATTTTTCATCAGGTTTGAGCGAGCTGTCCATACCTTCCCTTCCAAAGGGCAAGGCTTTTAAATTCGTTTTCGGAACCTGTGACTATACCGGAGAAAAAGTAACAAGTACCATAAATATCCCTCCACACACCGTGTGGTTCTTTGAGGGACGAGGCCGTTCATGAAACAAAAGCTTCCTGTCTTTCTGTCAGGCTTCTCGCTAAAGGTAATAGCTCTCATCACCATGACCATTGACCACGTCGGTTTGGTTCTGTTTCCGAAAATAGTTCCTCTGCGTGCTATCGGAAGGATCGCTTTTCCGATTTTTGCTTTCCTGCTTGTTGAGGGCTATCTGCACACAAAAGACTTAAAGAAATATCTTCTCAGACTTTTTTTGTTTGCCCTCATATCAGAGGTTCCCTTTGATTTGGCATTCTATGGAAAGTCCATTCATTTCACGCACCAGAACACTCTGTTTACATTGACAGTGGGGCTTTTGGCTGTATTTTTCCTGGATCATTTCAGATATCAGTTGCCTGGAATCGCCCTGGCTGCGGTATGTGCTTTGGCAGTCCATTTCGGCGAAATGGACTATCACACCGGCGGTGTTCTACTGATCGCTGCTTTCTTTATACTCAGGGATAAACCTCTCATAAAGCTCGTATTTACCAGCTTGCTGCTCCTGCTGCTCTATAACCCCATCGAAGCCTTCGGGATAATCGGAATTCTCCTGACTTACTTTTACAATGGTGAACGCGGGGCGGTGAGCATGAAATATCTCTTCTATGTGTACTACCCTCTGCACCTGTTTACCATCTATCTTGCTAAAATGTACATGATTTCCGCCAAATAACAGGAGGCCTTGCCATGCATCCGATCAAACATCTCAAAACCATAAACAGACACAGGTTTTTAGTGATGAAATACTGCTTTAAGGTAGGTCTCTACCGTCAGGGATTGACTCACGACCTGTCAAAGTACTCATTTCCGGAGTTTTATATCGGCGCAAAATATTACGATCCGACCCGCTCGCCTCATGTAGGCGAAAGAATTGAAAAAGGCTACTCCACCGCCTGGCTGCACCACAAAGGCAGAAATAAACACCATTTCGAGTACTGGTTCGACTATGTGATGGATGATCCATCCAGCAAGACCGAGATACCACATCTCGTCGGTTTACGAATGCCTACGAAATACCTGGTTGAGATGGCCATAGACCGCATCGCGGCCTCAAAGGTCTACAAGGGTGAAAATTATACCGACAACGCGCCCCTGGACTACTATATGGCAAAGGACGAATACCTCCTGATGAACGAGGATACGCGCGCGCTGCTAAAGCTTATATTGAGAACCCTGGCTTCAAAAGGTGAGGAATACACATTTCGTTTTATCAGATACAGGGTTTTAAGAGATGGTTATAACCTCCTCAAAGGGCGAAAGAAAATGTGACGCGTTACCCTTCTCATAGCAGATATACAGGTCATCCTTTGCTCTGGTTATGGCCACATAGAAAAGCCGCCTCTCCGCGTCGATTTCGCTCCCCAATACCGCCTTTTTATAGGGGATCTGTCCCTCTGTCACATCCGGAAGAAAAACGACCGGAAACTCCAGACCCTTTGAGGCGTGCATCGTCATGATCGTCACCGCATCGCCCGTTATCTCAGGCTTATCATCACAACCCTTTAACCTCTCAATCTCCGCCAGAAAACGCGATTTATCCGGAAATTCCCTGGCAATGTCCGACAATGTGTCAAGATCACACGCAATATCCTCAAATGACACTCCCCGCTCCTTCGATCTCTCCCTTAACCATTCGTCGTAACCCACTCCCTTTCGGATGAAATTGACAGCGGCAAAGCTGTTCAGCTTTTCTATCATCGCAAGTTCCCCAAACAATGACTCCACAGCCTCCTGCATCCATTTTTTTCCCTCATAAAATGCAAGAAGCCCGTCCTCCGTCACAACCTCACTCTTCAGCGCGTCCCTGGAAATATAGCGCAAAGGCTTGTTCATCACCCTAAGCAGATCCGACCGCCATACATGATCGGCTACGGACATATTGATATAGCTCAGCACATCGAGCATATGCTCCCTCTCAAACATGCTTTTTTGTCTGCCTGAGGATATGCATGGTATCCCCATATCAAAAAGAATGCTATTAAGCAACCCCATCTGTCTGTTAGTCCTGAATAAAACGGCGATATCCAATGGCTTTGCGCCTGAGCCTAGAATCTCACTGATTCTTTCTCCAATATGCCTATATTCTTCATACCTGTTCTCATAGCAGTAAAATTCAAGCTTTCCGCCCTCGCCTCTGACGGAGATGATCTTTTTTTCAAATCTATCCTTTGCCTTTTCGATCACCTTTCCCGCACAGTCAACTATCTCCTTCCTGCTGCGATGATTTTCCAGCAGGTTGTAAATCCTTACATCGCCGAAATCACACACATAGCCTTTAAGCACCTTCGGATCAGCTCCCCTGAAAGAATAGATGGCCTGATCATCGTCTCCCACCAGAAAAGTATTCTCTTTTTCTCCGGCAAGAAGAGTAAGCAGCCTGTATTGCAGACCGTTCATATCCTGCGCCTCGTCCACCGTGATGCGGTCAAACCTGTCCACCCACTTTTTCAGGTAATCCGGTCTTTTCACGAAGAGCTCGTTCGTGAGCATCAGCATATCATCAAAATCCACCAGCCTATTGTCCCTCAGCTTTTTTTGGTAGGCAGTAAATATAGCGTCAAACTCCTCCTTATCAAGGGTTTTCGATTGATAATCAGCGAGGTTGGTTCCCTGATTTTTTAAGAAGCTTATCTCTGATAAAATATCGGAGATAAAATCGACCTCATTTTTGTGGTTTACCACCACTGAACTGATGAGCTCACGCATCAGATTAAACTTTATATCGTCTTTTAATATATTTGAAAAATCCAGATTATATGCATGTGAGAGAACCTTGAAGCAGAAGCTGTGAAATGTGTAGAACCACACAGGAAGTTTTTTTCCGTTGTTTATATTCTGGAACCGAAGCGCCATCTCACCGGCAGCGGCTCTCGTGAAGGTTATGACCAGCAACCTCCCGGGATCCAACCCCCTGCTTTGAATGAGATATTTTGTTCTGTGGGTAACCACATGAGTCTTGCCCGCCCCGGGTCCCGCCAGAACCAGCGCAGGACCGGTGTCATGAGTCAGCGCTTCATATTGTGCCTTTGTAAAACCCATTTATTCCTTTCCCGAAACTATCAGTTTGTCAGCCATATACAGTATATCCTCCACCTCGTTCTTGTATTCGGGATACTTGACCATCAACCGCTTTATGTCTTTTTTCTGGAAGGTTATCGCCTCTATATAGCTGTTCAGCTTGTTGCGAAGCTTTTGTCTGCGTGTGAAGAGTTCATGCCGCCTCTCCACCATATCGCCCGTCCGATAGAGCACAGATGGCATATCGAGCCATATCTGGCTGTCGTAGAGCTCCAGAGATGCCAAAAGCCCCAGAAGCCTTTTGGCGTACATCTCCAGATCGGAATTTGCGTCCTTAAATCTTTCCCGCTCCCTCACAGCCTGCTGATAGGCTTCCCACTGGAGGTTGAAATCCCTGGAATCCCGTACCTGATAATTTTCCTTCTCATATTCAACGGCATTCGTAATATTCACATATTTTATCTTTACGCGGTTTAGCATGGATATAGCTTTATCTGCATTCTTTTTCGCCACCTTGCCGTTTATGATGTCATTCTGGTATCTGATCAGAATGAAGAATCCGGCGAAAACCGAAGAAAATGTGATTATCACGAGCCACAGCGGTATGTCCGACTTATAGCCCAGATACATGATCATCATTGCGATCATAGATACAGCAAATATCCCTAAAACTATGAATGTCGCTATCCGAAGCTTTCCCATCTCACCGATGGAATCGTTCCTGCTCATGACCCACCTGAGCTTTTCTCCTTCGAGATAACTCATGTCACGCTTCAGCGTGTCCTGGTATTTCTCATCCTCCTTCAGCCTCTTGATGGCGTCAGGAATGACAGCCTCATTTATATCAAAAAACATGATACGTTCGTCCGAGATACCGCGCTGTCGGTTCATGTACTCATCCCTGGTCTTGTTTAAGGAGTCGATCTTTTCTGCGGTGTTCTTTAATACCCTGAGCTCGTCTCCTGAGAGGGCTGCAATCTTTTCACAGTCGCTCAGATACCTGGTCACCACATCATACTCATTTTTTGCCTCGGAAAAGCTCTTCGTGAGTCTGCTGTAGTCATCCACGGCAGAAAGGAGTTCGTTGACCTTATTTCTTTCAGACTGCTCCTCCTGTGCCACTACGACCGGTTCTTTATTTTTTTTTCTGAAAAATCCGAGTGGCATTTTATACTCCGCTTGAATAGATGTACCTTCTCAACAATTCTTCCTTAGAGACAGATGGCATCTCTCCTGCCTTTGACAGCGAGTCAGTGTGCACGGCGGTGGCCCTCTTCACCTCCCGCTCTATAAGAGAAAAACTGGCATTAAATGTAGTTATGATATCATCCAGCATCTCCTTGTCCTGACTTATCACGGCGCAGTCCACCGCCTCAGCCAGGGATTCCTGCCTGTGGTTTGATCTGTAGGCGCGGATGAAACAATTCTTCGCCTCACCAAAGTCGAAAAACCTGCTGTACGCGACTCCCATATTGTGGTAGATATCGCCCTTTACAACATCGTCGGCCTTTCCGAAGAGATCCGTCATAAGAAGCCTCTTGTAGGCATTTATGGCAGCCATGAACCTGCCCTTTTTCAGCAGATCGTCCGCTGACTGCTTTCCCAGCTCCAGAGGCGACATGTGATCGAACCTGTTCAGGTTTATGTTGAGCTGCTTTAATTCGTTTTCACTGAGATAACCGCAGCAGGCCTCCAGCTTCATCACATAGTCGAGGAGTCCCTTGCCGGACATGCTTGACTCATACAGCTGTCCAGAGAGATCCGGCTGAGAGAGATCGTCCCTCACCCAGTGTATGAACTCGTCGCACATCAGCTCAGACTTGTCCACAAAGGTCGCATTATAGAGGTAATAGAACAGCTCCTCAAGAGAATAGATATTCAGTTTTGCACTCTTCAGAAAAAAGGGCTTATCAGCCGCCCTGATCCTGCAAATTATCAGTTGACCCATATTTATACTTTTATTAGAGCCTCCCATTTCTTGTTTCCGGAGGGGGCGATCTCTCCGAAGCCCACTTCGGCAAGCTCTATCACTACCTCGTGATCGGATCTCGGCTTTGCTTTTATCCTGATCCTGGTGGTTCGGTTCTCCCGCTCCGTTATCCCCCTGAGGGTAAATGTCTCTATCTTTGCGTCTCTCTTATCCGGCATATGGACCCAGAAGTCTATGGAATTATCGCCGTCTATTATAACCTCGCACTCTCCCTTAGTCTCAAACCATCTCTCTCCCGCGGACACCAGAGTCATAAACTTCATCTCACCTAGATCCGAGACCTTAAGGCTTACATTGAACTTCATGGTGTGTCTGCCCAAATAGACATATTCCCATTTTTCTCTGCCCGAGAGGACTCTCGCGGCATATCCCGCTCCCTTTGAGTACAGGTTCTTGCCCTGGAAGGCGCGCCTTCCCCTGCACAACAGCTTAAGTGATTCCTTGAGCCACCCTCCATCAAAGCCGTTACCCACCAGATATACCGACGAGAATATCTCCTTGCCCAGCACTTGCGGAATGAATTCGCTGAAATTTTCGTCCAGAGAATAGTTCAGGGTTCCGAAATCCACCTCTTCTATGGCCGCCCTCTGCGGGATAGATCGCACATCACGCCTGAGAATATAGGCCTTCAGGTGTTCATTCGTGAAATCAAACAGCGCCATATTGTTTCTCTTCAGCTCGTCCGGCTGGGACAGGGCATAGTAATAAAAGCATTCCCTGTGTTCCATGATATGAGTGGACAGCTTCAGATCCGTCATGGCATCCAATACATCATTTAATGTCTCTATCACTTCTATGGTCAGCTGTTCGGTGGCCACCACCAGAACCGCGGGCTCCGCATCAGGGATGATATTCCTGCACATATCGACAAGTCTCCTGAAAAAAAGAGTCAGAAGCTTTGAATAGCTCATGCTGCCGCCTGCCGCGATGGTCATCTCACCCTTTACGGCACGCGCGAAGATATTGTCGTAAAACTCTCCCATCCCGGCTCTGAAAAACCGCTCAGCCTCCTCGCCGAAGGACCAGTTCCCCGATTCCTTCAGATAGCACATACTTAAGGGAATGGAAAACTCCTCATGAAGAGCACCGGTGTTCACCGTGGAGGGAGAATCCGTGTTCTCGTCGATAAAGCTCACCATGGCATACTGGTCATACAGATCTATCCCGATATACAGTTGTTTTTTTTGTTTGTTGTTCATGTCCTATACCGGTACAAAAAGCTTGTCCACCGAGCGCTCTATGGCTCTTATCTCATCCGATGATCTGTCTGTACTGATGTATGTGTATTTATTGTTCAGCTTTGGATCTGTTCCCGGGACTTTACGCATTCCCCCTCTGTACTCGAAGCGCTTTCCCTTTTCGTCTACGGAATAGTACAGCGCATTTGACCCCTCTGCATCCTTCACAAAGGTATAATAGTCAAAAAATACATTCTCAGGCTTTACCTTTTTTGTCTCTCCGTCATCCAGCCTGTAAGAGATCGTCACATCCCCGTCCGGACTCTTCACAGTGATGATATATTTGTCGTAGAGATGGAATCTGACCAGAAGCTCCTTCGGCAGATTTTTGTAGAAGCCGAAGTACATGCCGTTTCCTGTGAGTCTCCACAAAATATCCTCACACAGCCTGATCTCCCTGCCGCTCACATTCCCGACACAGGAAATAAATTTCAGCAGTGCCACAGCAATATAGTCAGGCATATCATCCGAGCGATTATATTTATCCATGAGAAAACCAAAGGCCTCGGCAGGCGGCTCATAGCTCTTATAAATATAGCTGTATGCGAAATAATTGGCGTAAGCCTCACAGAGTCTCGGCTCGTTCTCCCCCTTCACATAGCAGGCGTATACCTCCTTTGCAAAGGAGTGTATCTCTCCGGTAAACACCATGAGAAACAGGAGCTTTTCGGTGAGTCCTCTGCACTCCACGGCAACCCCGACAGCTTTTTTCCAGGCATCATAAATTTCATCTGCGGTTCCCCGCATGAATCTGTCCAGATATTTGTATATTATCTGCTTTTTTGTTCCCTGTGAGACCGCATATTTCATAAGTTTATGGAGTTCTTCATCATAATCCTTTATATATGTCAGACAGTACATGATGATCTGCTCGAGAGCCGGCAGCGATACGCTCTTCGGTCCGTAGTATTCCACAAACTCATAGGCCTTGCCGTATATACACTCAGAAATAAGCTCCTCCACATATATCGCCCTGCTTGACTCATCCAGATCTCTCACATCGATGTTCTTTATCATGGCATCGGACTCATAGCTTCCCCGATGGTATTTTACCAGAGAGGGAACCAGCCTGCTCTTGTATTCCCGGCTTATCTCGTCGGAGGCCAGAAGCACTCTAACGAACTCCACCTCCCTGTCATTCAGCACCATCATACTCTGCTTGGTCAGCAGATAATGAAGGATATATGATATCTTTAAGCTGCCGAGTTCGAGAGCCTTTACCATCATATCCGCGTTCTCAAACAGGGGCTCCTCGTCACAGGCCTCATTGTCGACAAAGACGAAATTGTTCTCATCCGCCAGTACATACACACATACTCCCTTATATACAGGGAAATAAGCCACGCCGTCATTTATGGGATAGCTGCGGATCTTCTCCAGTTTTTCGTGGATCACATAGACATACTTTGCAGACCTGTTACTGCATGTAAACCTGCTCATATAGAGCAGAGTGCTTAGAGAATCAAGCATTTCCCTGTCAGGCTCCACCTCATCGAAAAACTCGGAGTAGAGCAGCGCCAACGACTCGTCGATATGTCCGGCATTAAGCTCTGAAATGACATAATCTTTTATGGTCTTTTTGTAGACCTCGTAGGTCTTTGGGTCAGCCTCCTTGAAAGAAACCACATTTACATAGAGAAGAGACTTCTGCTTTCTGGATAAAAAATTATTATACTGAAAATACAGGCACACCTGACCAGGCAGCCTCTCAAAGGTTCCTCTGGTCATGGATGCGATATAGTACTCATAGAGACCAGTCAGCTTGATATCCTCCTCAATGGCCTTCCTGTACCAGATATGATCAATGTCCCTGGTCAGCTCTCCCTTTATCCTGTAGGCGCAAACAGCTGTCAGTGTGTCCCTTGTGGGATATTTTACCTGACATCTGGTCAAAATCCGGTCAAGCAGCACATCGTATCTGCCCGCCGTGGAATAGAGGGATAATATCTGCTCTGTCAGGGCGCGGCCGATACAGTTTTTTTTGCTGCCCCAATTCAATATCAGAAGCATCTCCCTCTTCAGATCAGTGAGGAAGAATGGATATTCATTTAAGAGCTTCACCGCATAACCGAAAAAGAAGGGTGAATTCTCGCCCTCTTTGATCCACCTGACGATCATCATCAGCTTATTCTTGCTGTCAATGGAATCGGAATCAATAAGGAGCATACAGTATCTCACAAAGGAGTTATCGATATTCGACTGGTAGACATCCACTATTTTTGTGAAGAGCTTGTGCTTCAGATCGGAATCACTCTCTGACATATACATAAGACAGTTGTAGAGCATATATGCCCCCTCGTAGTCCTCATCTATCTCATTCTTTATGTCAGCCATCAGCCATCTGAATTCCTGAAACTGCGAGTTGATGAAAAGCGCGTAAGCCTTTATCAACCGGTAGAGGATATCTTCATACGCGAAGGAATCAGCTATCGCCACAGCCTCCTTAACAAAGGCTCCCGTGACCATGTTTTCAGAAAGATAGTCCTCATAGCTGCGGCACAGCGTGAGAAACTTCTTTTTGTCGGAAATATATTTTTCTCTGGTTATATCTATCTCGGATGAGAGAAAGGCAGAAACCCTTATCCTCTCCTCCTGAAAATTATTCCTTATAATGATCTGTCCGAGATTTTCTCCCAAATGAAGCTTTTCTTTTTTGAGTTCCACATCAAGGACTGCTCCCGCACCTATGAAATCCTCGTCTCTGATCACGTTTTTGCTTACTTCGATAAAGGGTGAATCCACCATCACCTTTAGGAGGATCTCGCCGTTGTTCTTTTTTGTGATACGGATCTTTTTACCCTTGTCATCCACAATGAGCTCGGAAAAGGATATCTCCTCCTTGTCTACCGAAAATAAGGTGCGCTTCTTTGCTCCTATGGCGATTAGGAATTCCTCGACGCTGCCGAGCTTTTTGTAGTAGAGCCTTGCCCTGGTATTGGTGAGGAAATCTCTGAAGGCCTCCGAGTGGTAGAGCTTTTCCGCCTCTGAGGGATTAATATAATAAAAACGGATGAATTCATCGAGATTTCTGATCTCACCAACCTCGGCACTTAGTTTTTCGGTGACGATGGAAGCTCTGAAATTAACCTCAAATTCGCCGGCATTGGTAATGACCGTTATGACATCCACAACCTCATCAGTGGCTTTCAGGGCTTTTGCGTCAAAGACAAAGCTCACCACCAACCCCTTGTCCACCTGAGCAGTCTTCAGTGAAGTGACATTATGACAATTGCAGACGGCATCCCCGTCCAGAGGTATGTCAGAATTATTGAAGATCTTGAAGGAATCGGAATATTTTTGTCCTGCGTATACCTGAAAGGTTATTTTATCATCAAAAGACAGTTCCGAGGGCCTCTCAATATTTATCTTTCCGAAAGCCATTTCCTCTATCTGCCTGATCACAACAAAAAAACCTCCAACGCTTTTTCTTGTAATTATAATCAGAATATAGTATATTATTTTACTGCGATTTTATCAATATCTAAAGGAGATTTTTTTATGTCACGGATGAAACCTCACTTTCACGGGAGCGACCTGGAGCTTATCGAAAAGTACTATCACATACCGAAGGACGAGATCATAAGCTTCTCCGCGAATGTAAATCCCCTGGGTTCATCCCCCCTTATGAAGGAGCGGCTCAGGGAGAGGATCGACTGCGTCGAGGAATATCCTGACAGAGATTACAGCGCCCTTCGCGCTTCAATAGCTTCATACTTGTCCTGCGGATCGGAGCACATTCTTCCGGGAAACGGATCGACTGAGCTCATCTCTCTGTTTATCCGGCTCCTGTCCCCCAAAAAGGCGATCCTCATATCTCCCACCTACTTCGAATACGAGCGCGAGCTCAGCTTAAAGAGATGTGTATATGAATACTTCAATTTAAGAGAGGAAGATAGCTTTGTCCTGGACATGGAGTCTCTTTTTTCCGTATTGAACCGCTCCACCGACAGCCTGTTGGATTGCGATATGCTCATAATGTGCAACCCCAACAATCCCACCTCAAGCTGTGTCAGAACTGATGAGATGCGAAATATCCTAACACATTGCAAAAGGAACAATATTTCCGTGATGGTGGACGAGACATACGCCGAATTCGCGGATGGATCCGTGAGCTCCATCCCTCTCGCAAACGAGTTTGACAATCTGGTAGTCCTGCGGGGCACCAGCAAATTCTTCGCCTGCCCGGGGTTAAGGCTAGGCTACGCAGTATGCGGCTCATCTGAACTTTTAGCACGCGCCAAAGCTCTCCAGAACCCATGGAGCCTTAATTCCCTGGGGGCTCTCGCTGGGGAGATAATGTTTAAGGATACAGAATATATAAAAAAGACAAGGGCTCTCATATCAAACGAACGGGATCGCATATATAAGATTTTAAAGGGCATACCCTTCATCAAGGTCTACGAGCCCCACGCAAACTTCCTGCTCTTTAAGCTTTTAAATAGTGATGTCAACTCCCATCAGCTCTTTGAGAAGGCAATAAAAAAGAAGCTGATGATACGTGACTGCTCTGAATTCGAGTCACTGGACGAGACGTACATCCGCTTCTGCTTTATGAACCCGGAGCAGAATGATCTTCTGCTCCGGGTACTGTTTGACAGATCATTTACCTGATAAAAATCTGTCTATTCCCGCGGCAGCTTCCTTTCCTGCGCCCATGGCAAGGATAACGGTCGCTGCTCCGGTCACAGCATCTCCTCCGGCGTAAACTCCCTCTTTCGAGGTAGCACCGGTCTCATCTGCGATGATACATTTCCTTTTGTTTACATCAAGTCCCATGGTAGTAGAGGATATCAACGGGTTCGGGCTGGTTCCGAGAGACATGATAACCTCGTCAGCCTCTATCTCGTACTCTGAACCAGGTATCTCCACAGGCGATCTCCTTCCGCTCTCATCCGGCTCTCCTAGCTCCATCTTTATGATGCGGGCTCCTCTGACCCATCCGTTCTCATCGGTAAGTATTCAATTGCTATACCGACGGGGAGCAGGGAGGCTTCAGCATACGCCTGCCCCGGCAGACCGACGACGGCCTTACGCTGGACCTGATGTCGGAGGGGGAGACGCAGCGTTCCATTCCGCTCGGCCTGCTTATCAGCGGTACGGGTTACAGTTTCAGCGACGAGGACCTCCTGGACATCGCCGTAACCATAGATTTTGACAAAGCTTACGCCATTATGTCCGTCCAGGGCTGGGAGGACGTTGTGCTGCAGATATAGTTGAGGCTCAAAACCGTCACAGGGCGGCGGAAATCCCGGAGAGGCGGCCGGCGAGTGCGCGGCGGGTGCGGAGGTTTATGGCGAAGTCTTCGGGGCGGGCGCCTTTGGCGATGGTGATGCCGCCGCAGACGTCGGCGGCATTGCAACCAACGCAGCCAAGGGTATCGGCAAGGCGGTAGCCGGTGGC
>CALFUE010000115.1 GCA_937916345.1 uncultured bacterium | reverse complement strand
ATAACGGGACGCATATCGCACGCGACGACAGGCGGCTCTGGAAGCATATGCGCTGTATGGACTGACTGAAGCGGAGATTGATGGAGAGCGATAAGAAAGCCCGTGCAAGACATCTTTGCGAAATGGGGTATACTATTGTTATGGAGGTGAATTATGGCAGAAGCGTTAATGCAAATGTATGAAACAATGACAGAAACTGCACAAAAAGAATTGTATGATTTTGCGCTATTTCTGTTTTCCCGTGAAGAAAAAAAAGCTGTTCAGCAAAAAAAATCAATGTTTGGTGCATTAAAAGATAAGATTTCATATATTGCACCAGATTTTGATGAGCCACTTGAAGATTTTGCGGAGTATATGTGATGAAATATTTACTCGATACACATGCAATTCTTTGGTATGCACAAGGAAGTAATGAACTTTCAAGCCTTGCAAAAACTCTTATGGAAAATGAAGAGTGTTTTTATAGCATAGCTTCTCTTTGGGAAATTGCAATTAAGCAAAAACTTGGAAAACTTGATGGAACGCTTTCTATAAAAGAACTTGAAGAATTATGCGCAAACGTGGGCTTTGTAAAAATACTGACAAAGTCGGAGCATATCGAAAAGACAAAATCTCTTGATTTTATTCATCGCGACCCATTCGACAGGCTTTTGATTGCGCTTGCACAGTCTGAAAATCTAACGATAATCACTCGTGACACAATCATACCAAAATATGATGTAAAAACAGTATGGTAAAACAATCTGCCTCAACCGCAAAGTGTACGAACTCTACGGCTTGAACGAAGAGAAGATTGCTTTTATTGAAGCGCGGGACAATCGGGCATATTGAGATAAAATAGCTTGGCAAGGGTGCATGCGCCCTTGTCTAAATCGAGGTTATCGAACAGGACTAATGCAATTTTTGCGGTTTTGTGGTATATTATAAGCGATGGAGGTGATTTATGAGTGAAGCGTTAGCGTATGTTCAGAATCAGATTCTTGAGTTCTCAATGGAAGAGCAGCTTTATTTGCTTGCATATATTGCGAACAATGTGAACAAAAAGAATTCGGCAACTCAAAGCCAAAAGGTATTTACAAGAAAAGCAGGAATTGGCAAAGACCCAGATTTTTATATGTCGCCTGATTTTGATGAGCCGCTTGACGATTTTGCGGAGTATATGTGATGAAATATCTTTTAGATACGCATCTTCTTTTTTCACTGGAGCCATAATGCTGGCAATCTGCACTTTTGTTGGATGTTTTTGTTTCAAAAATTTAATACCATCTAACCATTGTTGCACAGTTAAATGGCTTAAGAGTTCAATATTTTCAAAACCGCAAATTTTATTGCCGATTTTCCACGTGGCATAACGCTGAGAAGCTTCAATCATCTCCAAATCTCAGGTGTGATGGTTTTAAGCACCGCTCCGCCCCAACCGAGTGTAAAGGCTTCATCAATGCTTTCTATCTTAGCTGTCGGTGGCGCGGAAGCCAAGATAAACGGGTTTTCAAAATCCTTTGCCATGACCGGTTGGAGGCTTGGTTACGCCTGCGCTCCCGCCGTAATTTTAAGGCAGATGTTAAAGATCCATCAGTTCTGCATCATGTGTGCCCCCACCAATTCCCAGTACGCTGCCGTCGAGGCGCTGCGCAGGGGCGACGGCGATGTGGCGGTCATGAGGGAGGAATACAACGGCAGAAGGAGATTTCTGCTCCACAGGTTTTCGGAAATGGAACTGCCCTGTTTCGAACCCTTCGGAGCCTTCTATACGTTTCCGGACATCAGTTCCTTTGGCATGAGTTCCGATGAATTTGCCACAGAGCTCCTGAAAAAGGAAAAGGTAGCCGTAGTTCCGGGCACGGCCTTTGGCGCATCGGGAGAAGGCTTTATCCGCATTTCCTACGCTTACTCGTTGGATGATCTGCGTGAGGCGCTTGGGAGGATAGAGCACTTTATTGGTAAAAAGAGGAATTAAAAAAGTTACAAGTCTATAAGATGATAGATATCAAGGGTCTGAGATATTCATACAAAAAGCTTGACGAAGAGGGCAATGCAGTTGCAAACTGTACTGCCCTCGATTCAGTGGATATACATGTAAACAGAGGTGATTTTGTCGCCATCCTCGGGGCCAACGGCTCCGGCAAGTCTACCCTCGCAAAGCACATCAATGCCATTCTCTATCCGGATGAGGGAGCGGTGATCCTTGACGGCATCGATGTGACAGACGAGACAAATGTCTGGTGCGTGAGAGAGACTGCGGGAATGGTTTTCCAGAATCCCGACAACCAGATCGTGGCGTCAGTGGTGGAGGAGGATGTAGCCTTCGGCCCGGAAAACCTTGGGGTTCCCACTCCTGAGATAATCAAAAAGGTCGACAGTGCCCTGGACTCGGTCGGCATGGAGGAATATCGCAATTCCTCTCCCAACAAGCTCTCCGGCGGTCAGAAGCAGAGAGTTGCCATAGCCGGGGTTCTGGCCATGGAGACCGAGTGCATCATATTTGATGAGCCTACGGCCATGCTGGATCCGGCGGGGCGGGAGAGTGTCATTGCCATTGCGCATGAACTAAACAAGGAAAAGAAAAAAACGGTGATCCTCATCACTCATTTTATGAATGAAGTGACGGAGGCCGATCATATATTTGTGATGGATCATGGCAGAATAGTCATGGAAGGGTCTGTGGATGAGATTTTTTCGAGACCCGCAGAACTGAAAAAATACCGATTGGAGCTCCCCACAGTCACGGAGCTGTCCTACAGGCTGAATGAAAAAGGCGCCGGCTTTTCAAAAATGGCGATGAATGTCCCGGAATTCGTCCGGCTGGTGGAGGAAAATGAGGAGGCGGGAAGAGCCATTGCTAAATCCTCCCGTGTTTTAAGAAGTAAAAAGGAGCCGGTAATTAATGGAGAACCTCTTATAACCCTCCACGGTGTAACCTACGATTATGAGACCGATGCGAAGACCTTCGGCTCAGCTCTCAAGGATGTAAACCTTACGATCTACAGGGGAGAGTACCTGTGCATCATTGGACGTACGGGATCGGGGAAATCCACGCTCATCCAGCATCTGAACGGGCTGCTGACACCTACTGTGGGAGAGGTCTGCTGGAAGGGCGAGAATATAAACAAAAAAGGCTTCTCGCTGAAGCGGCTTCGGGGAAGCGTCGGGATGGTGTTTCAGTATCCCGAGCACCAGCTCTTCGGTGAGACTGTGATAAAGGATGTGTGCTTCGGACCTGAAAACCTCGGGAAAACGCGCGAAGATGCCGTTCGGATGGCTGTGGAAGCCCTCAGGGCGGCAGGGGTGGACGAGTCGTTTTTTGACGCTTCACCCTTTGAACTCTCCGGAGGCCAAAAAAGAAGAGTCGCAATTGCGGGGGTTTTGGCCATGAAGCCGGAGGTTATGGTGCTTGATGAGCCCATGGCAGGGCTTGATCCTGCGGGTCGTGACGAGATACTGTCACTTATCAGTGATCTTAGGGAAAAACAAGGCATAACCATCGTTATGGTGAGCCATTCAATGGAGGATGCGGCCCGATTCGCTGACAGACTGATCGTGATGGATCACGGCAGGGCAGCATTGACCGGCACTCCGGGAGAGATATTCGGCAGCGGGCAGATACGGGATTACGCTCTTTTGCCGCCGGAGGTCACACGTGTCCTTCAGGGGCTTTACGCGGCAGGTTTTTCCGTGGATACCACAATTACCGGGACAGATGAGGCAGTGGAGGAGATTTTTGACAAATGCTTCGTGAGATAACCCTTGGACAATATTATCCGGCGGATTCCGTCCTTCACAGGCTGGATCCCAGAGTAAAGCTCATGGGAACTTTTATCTTTATTATTTGCACCTTTCTGTACAATGATGTGATGACGCTGACGCTTTTAACCATCGCGCTGCCTGTGCTCATCATCATTTCAAAGGTTCCCTTCGGCTATATGGTCAGAGGTCTGCGCTCCGTGATTTTTCTGATGCTTTTTACGGCAATCCTGAATATTTTTTTGTCTTCCGGGGAAGTTATATTTAAGTTTTATTTCTTAACTATTACGAAGGAGGGGATCGTTACTGCCGCAAAGATGGTGATCAGGCTGTCCTACCTCGTGATAGGTTCATCCCTTATGACTCTCACCACCACTCCCACCGCGCTGACGGATGGGCTGGACAAGGCGCTTCACCCGCTGACGCGGATAAAGGTGCCGGTGCACGAGATAGCCATGATGATGTCCATAGCACTCAGGTTTATACCGATACTGGTGGAGGAGACCGACAAGATCATGAAGGCCCAGGCTGCCAGAGGTGCATCCTTTGGGGAGGGCAGGCTGGTCGACAGAGTAAAGGCCTATGTGCCGGTTATGGTGCCGCTCTTTGTGTCCGCCTTCAGGCGTGCGGGAGATCTGGCCATGGCCATGGAGGCGAGATGCTACCGCGGAGGAGACGGCCGCACCAAGCTGAAACCACTGATATATCAGAGCAGGGATGCGGCAGGTTATGTGATCATCTTTGTCTATTTCATTGTGTTTTTGATCGTAAAGATATTTTTTCCGGTGGCATTTGCGGTATGAAAAGAGTGATGATAAAGGTGGCCTATGATGGAACCGGCTACCACGGTTTCCAGGCTCAGAGAGGCCTTGCCACCATTCAGGGTGAGCTGACGCGTGCCGTCTTTCTTTTGACGGGGGAAGAAGTTGACATAATAGGAGGTTCCCGTACTGACGCAGGGGTGCACTCCATGGGAAATATCGCTGTATTCGATACGGATTCCAGGATAGAGCCCGCAAATTTCTCAAAGGCGTTGAACACAAAGCTGCCCGGTGATATAGTAGTCTGGTGCGCAAAAGAAGTCGCGGGGGACTTTCATCCAAGAAGGAGAGCGAGCCGCAAGATCTATGAGTACACTGTGCTTAACAGCGAATATGATATCCCGGTATACAGCAGATATTCCCACCATGTGAGAAGAAAGCTTGATATTTCCGCCATGGAAGAGGCAGCGAAAAGGTTTGAGGGGAGGCACGATTTCACATCCTTTTGCACTCTGACGAACGATACAAGGGACATGGACAGGGTAAGGACGATCTTTCATGCAGGAACAGCCATGGATGAGAGAGAAGAGAGTCTCCTCCGCTTCAGGGTTGAAGGGGACGGATTTTTGTATAATATGGTCCGAATCATGGCAGGGACTCTGATAGAGACCGGGTTGGGACGCTTTACACCGGATGACATAACGCGCATGATTGAAGGAAAAGACAGACGGTTAGCGGGGCATACGGCTCCCGCAAAGGGGCTGTGTCATATGGAAACCATCTTTTTGGAGTCAGAATGATATATGATGCTTCGTGTCACAAAAAAACTCTATAGTGTGCTTGAACCGAAGCAGAAGGCAGGCTTTATCGGTCTGCTTTTTATGATGTTTATCGGCGGACTGTTAGAATCGGTGTCGGTCACCGTGATACTGCCCTTGATAAGTGCGGTGATGGATGCCGGGCATTACAGGGATGCCTGGTACGCGTCCCTTATATGCGACATTTTTAATATCAGGGATCAGCGCAGTTATGTAATACTGCTGATCATCGCGCTGATAGCCATATTCGTCCTCAAAAATATCTATATACTGCTGCAGTCGTATGTACAGGCGACATTTATCGGCAGATGCCGGTTTTCTCTGCAGAGTGACCTGATAGACAGCTATATGGAAAAGCCCTATTCCTTTTTTCTGGATGCCAGCACGGGTGAAATAGTGCGCATAATCTCAAATGACACCATGAATACCTTCAATCTGATGTCAAACACGCTGGTGTTCTATTCGGAGATCATAGTGTTTGCCATTTTGGCCGTGACGGTATTTGTGATGAGTCCTGTCATGGCATTGGGGATCAGCGGCATGCTCCTCGCGGAGCTGCTTATTATAACGCTTTTGATCAGGCCTTACATGAGACGCTTTGGCGAAGCTCAGAGACAGAATCAGAAGGCGGCCAACAAATGGGTGCTGCAGAGCATAAATGGAATAAAGAGCATCAAGGTTTCTGACAAGACAAATTTTTTCAAAGAAAAGTATAAAAAACACGCGGGAAATGTGGTAGAATATGAGAGGCGTGCCGCGGTGCTGAACGCCATGCCCCGCAGCGTAATAGAGGCAATGACGGTAAGCGGCGTACTCATAATGATGCTCATCATGCTTTCTCTCGGGGCTGATGGCAGCGAACTGGTACCGCAGCTTGGCGCCTTCGTGGTGGCGGCGGTGAGACTGCTGCCCGGCGCAAACCGCATCAGCCTGGCCACAAACGGCATAGCAAATGTGGAAGGAGCATTAGACAGTATATTGTCGGTGCTCGAGAAGGGTGAAAACAAGCCGGGAAACGCAGAGAAAGACGAGAGTGATATCACTTTTGACAGGGAAATGAGGCTTGAGGATGTCTCCTTTTCCTATGAGAGAGGCAATACAAAGATTTTAGACTGTGCTGATCTGGTTATCGAGCCCGGTCAATCGGTTGGCATAATAGGTACCAGCGGCGGCGGGAAGACCACAACGGTCGACATAATCCTCGGGCTCCTTAAACCGCAGAATGGAAAAGTGACCTCGGACGGCAGAGATATAAACAGATCGCTCCATGCCTGGCGCGCGCATCTGGCTTATGTGCCCCAGAGCATTTTTCTTACGGACGATACCGTGCGAAACAATGTGGCCTTCGGTGTGCCGGCAGAGGAGATATCCGACGAACTGGTCTGGGAAGCTCTGAGGGAGGCCAGTCTCTATGATTTCGTAAAGAGCCTGCCGGAGGGACTTGATACCGGCGTAGGAGAAGCAGGTGTAAAGCTCTCCGGAGGACAGAAGCAGAGGATCGGGATAGCCAGAGCCCTCTACGACGATCCGGAGATCATAGTTTTTGACGAGGCCACATCCGCTCTTGACGGCGAGACTGAGGCCGATATAATGGAGTCCATCGATTCACTGAAGGGGAAAAAGACTCTCATTATCATAGCTCACCGGCTCAGTACCACGGAGAACTGTGATGTGATCTACAGATTGGAAAATGGAAAGTTGGTCAAAAAGTGACTGAAAAGATGGAAATTGCAAAAAGCTGGTTGGAGCTTTTGTTGGCGAATCAGGTGCTGATGTCGGGAGTATTCGGCTGGTTCAGTGCCCAGACCATAAAGACCGTAATCTATGCTGTGGTAAACAAAAAATTAGATCTCACGAGATTTGTGGGTGACGGGGGAATGCCCTCCGCTCATTCGGCAACTGTGGTCTGTATGACCACATCGGCGGCTATCGTTTCAGGCCTGGACTCCCCGGTGTTCGCGGTGGCGGCAATACTTTGCGCCATAACCATGAGGGATGCCGTGGGAGTCAGGCGTGTCACCGGAAAGCAATCCCAGCTGCTAAACCAGCTGATTGAGATATTTGCCCCGGCCAACGAGCTTATGCCGGAGCAGAGGCTGAAGGAGTTTGTGGGGCACACGCCCCTTCAGGTGCTGCTGGGAGCGGTTTTAGGCGTTTTGATGGCTTTTGTCCTGGATATGATCTATCAGATCCGGGTGTAGACTATAGGGATTAGTATTATGATGGTTTTGGAACCGGATTTTAAGGAATGTATCATCTGCGGCGCCAGACTTCCCATTGACTACAGCAGCGACTGCTGTCCGGGCTGTGAGGAGGAGAAGCTTTTTCGTAGTGTCCGTGAATTTATCCGCGAAAATGACTGTAATGAATACATATTGTCTACCCAGATGCATGTGCCCCTGAGTAAGATCCGTGCCTGGATCAGACAGGGCAGGATCGAATACGCGGAGACGGGAACCAGGATTGTCGGCACGAAGTGCTCGCGCTGCGGCGCACCCATATCCTTCGGGACACTTTGCTCCTCATGCTTAAAACTCTTAAACGGAGCAAACAAGGTCACAATAGGAAAGGACGGAGATCATTCAAGCGCTGGAAAGATGCGGTATATGGAGAAGGACGGAACCATGCACGATGTCACATAAAAAAGCCCTTCCCGGTCAAGAAGGGCTTTCGCGTGCGTGAGAGGATTCGAACCCCCGACACCTTGGTCCGTAGCCAAGTGCTCTA
>CALFUE010000114.1 GCA_937916345.1 uncultured bacterium | reverse complement strand
GCCGTTTCTGTCAGGCGGGGATGATATACCGTCCGAACAGGCAGAAAAATATAGAGATCCTGAAGCGGGATGCCGTGAATATGCTGAAGAACAGCGGCTATGATGAGATAACCCTGAGCTCCTTAAGCACCTCGGACTACCAGACCATAGAGGAACTGGTGGATTTTTTGATGGAGAATTTTTCCTCTAAAAAAGTGAACATATCCCTTCCCTCGCTCCGTATCGACTCTGTATTCCTTCGGCTTATGGAAAAGCTTTCCGATGTGAAGAAAAACTCCGTGACCTTTGCTCCGGAGGCGGGCTCCCAGAGACTGCGGGATGTGATAAACAAGGGGCTTACCGTGGAGGATATAATGGGTGGCGCCGGGATGGTATACGAGGCGGGCTACAACAAGATCAAGTGCTATTTCATGATCGGCATTCCTACTGAAAAGGAGGATGATGTAATGGCTATCGCGGATCTTGCTGAGGATCTGGCGATGCTCTATTACGATACCGTCCCGAAGGAGAAGAGAAACGGAAAGTGTCAGATAACGGTATCCACATCCTTTTTTGTCCCGAAGCCATTTACGCCATTCCAGTGGGCAGGCATGCAGGGTGAGGAATACTATGTCAAAATGGCAAAGATGCTCAAAGGAAAGATTATAAAAACCTTGAATCACAAGTCAATTCATTATATTTACCATGAGCCTGATGTGACTATGATAGAGGGAGTGCTCGCCAGAGGAGACAGGAGATTATCTGAGGTCTTAAAGGCTGTCTATAAAAAGGGAGCCCACTTCGATGCCTGGACAGAATATCACGATAACAATAAATGGAGGGAGGCTTTTGCCGAAACAAAGGTAGACCCTGATTTTTATACAATAAGAGAGAGGTTTCTGGATGAGATTCTGCCCTGGGATTTCATCGACTGCGGAGTGACGAAGGAGTTTCTCACCAGAGAGTGGCAGACTGCAGGAGGTGAGAGGGTCACGCCGAACTGCAGAGAGCGCTGCAGCGGCTGTGGCGCAAAAAAATACGGAGGAGGAGTGTGCTATGAGAGCCAGAATACGGTTTGAGAAGACCGGTCAGATAAAGTTTGTCGGACATCTGGACATGGTTCGCTACTTCCAGAGGGCCTTCCGCAGGGCGGATTTTGATGTGGAATACTCCAAAGGCTTTTCGCCTCATATGATCATATCCTTCGCCGTGCCGCTGGGAGTGGGGATGGAGAGCAGGGGAGAGTATTTCGACATATATCTTATTTCATCCCCCTCGCCGAATGATGCCGTAAAAATGCTGAACGCGCAGATGGCTGAGGGTATCGTCGTGACGGATTATCTGATCCTGCCGGATTCTGCGGGAAATGCCATGGCGGAGGTCTCCGCCGCCTCCTATGAAGTGAGATTTGCCGAAGGAATGATAAAGGATGGACATATTGATAAAAGAATACGTGATTCTGTGAAGAGGTTTTACGCGGAATCTGATGAGATCATCATCACCAAAAAGACTAAAAAATCCGAGCGAACCTTAAATCTTAAACCCCTGATATATGATATGTATTATGATATTGCAGGCGGATATTTTTACATGATGCTTGCCACCGGAAGTGTTGAAAATATCAAGCCTGAGCTTGTGATGGAGCATTTGTGCGCTGCTATGCGTCTCCCCTATGACAGATTTATGTTTTCCTATATGCGGACAGAAGTGTACACGGGGAACGCAGAGGACGGATTTCGTACTTTGCTGAATATTTAATAATGATATCTTTATTTTTTTGATAAAATTTGTTGAAAATAGCAAATGCATTTAATAATTGATATAGTATAATTTGCTTGTTGCGTATAAATCTTTCAAAGAAAAGGAGAAAAGAAAATGAAATTTCCAAACGCTTTTGAGGGAGTTAAAAAAATCTTCCTCTCAGAGATCCTTACCCTGATCGCAGGTGTTCTTGCTGTTATCGGCGCGATCGCGGCTTTGGCGGGTAGTGCTATTGCCGTCGGCATTGCTGATACTGCTGATATGAGTGATGAGGCAGTTGCGCAGGTTGCAGGTGGTGCTGTTGCCGCAGTAGGAGTCGGCGGCGTCGTTGCGCTCATCGGTGGCATAATCATGATCGTTGCTTTTATTATCTATCTGATCGGTGTCAACAAGGCAAAGAAGGACAATGATAACTTCGCAAAGGCATTTATGTGGGTTATCATAAGCCTTATATTCTCTATTATAGTCGGCTTCTTTTCAGCTACACCCACTGTAGGTCCGATCCTTTCAGCCTGCTCTTCGGTAGTAAGCTGCCTTGCAACATTCTATATCGTAAACGGTATTGCCGATCTTGCTGACCAGCTTGGTAACAGCGCTGTAGCCGGAACGGCAAGGACTCTTATCAAGGTTCTGTTCGTTGTTTACGCACTGCAGGTTATTGCCAGTCTCATCGGTGGGTTTGCAAGTGGTTTAAGTCTTATCCTTTCTATTGTCGCTACAATTTTAGGCGTTATAGCAAATATCGTTTATCTGATAATTCTTGCACAGGGCAAGAAGGTTTTGGAAGGATAATTGTTTTTTGAAGCCCCCCAATGCCGTCGCATCTTGCGGCGGCATTTTTTCTCTTGTATTTTAGTCTGTTATAAGTTATCATTGAAATGTAGTAAAAATATTTTTTGGGAGGTTTGATCATGGTAGAGATAATAGCAGGAGAGCACGGAAAGGGAAAATCTAAATATCTTCTTGACAAGGCTAACAATTCTATAGCCGCAGCCTCAGGCAATATCATTTTCATCGATAAGAGCGGAAAGCATATGTATGAGCTAACCAACAAGATCCGCCTGGTCAATGTAAGTGACTATCCCATCACCGGAAAAGACGAAGCAATGGGCTTCCTCTGCGGTATAATCGCTGCAGATCATGATATTCAGGAGATATATATCGACAGCTTCCTCGATGTGGCTTTTGCTACTGATGAAAGCCTGATCACGGATTCCATATCAAAGCTCGATGTGATCTCCGAAAAATTTGGCGTGAGGTTTGTCGTCAGCATAGCGATGGATGAGGATAAGCTTCCGGAATGCGCAAAGGCAAAACTTATCGTATCTCTCTGATCCTGAAAAATGTCTAAAAGAAACAGCAACATCATCAGATATCACAGATCCCTGAATATCAATATCGGACTCGTGATCTTTATTTTCATACTTATATATCTGCTTTTTAATGTTTATACCTTCCTCACCTCAAAGCATATCTCATATGTGGAGGTGGATGAAGGTTCTCTTATGGTGTCAACCACCTTCAGAGCTCTGGCGCTGCGGGATGAGACAGCAGTCTACGCTTCTTCCTCCGGGCGTGTCAATTATTACCTCAAAGAAAACTCTAAGGCCGCAAAGGGCAGCCTGATATGTTCCATAGACGAGAATGGCTTCGTGGCAAGAAGGATTTCGGAGACTGCCGATAAGAACAGGAGCCTGGACAGTGAGACCTTTAACGAGCTCGTGAACGAGATATCAGGCTTTTGTGACAGATACACAGACAGCGAATTTTTTGAGTGCTATACCTTCAAGAACGACCTGTCAGCCGAGCTCTATGAATCTGCCAACCTCTCAGCTCTGCGTGAGCTCTCTGAGACTGAGATATCTGATTCATCAGAGAGCAGCTTTCACCGAATTTACAATGATAAGCCCGGCGTTATTTGTTATTATGAGGACGCCTTTGAAAATATAGATCTGGATAATTTCACAGCCGGAATGTTTGATGAGTCAAACTATTCAAAAAAGAACCTGAAGCTTGAATCCGAGGTCAGCGAGGGAAATATGCTCTACAAGATCATAACGGATGAGAACTGGTATCTGGTCATACCCGTGGATGATTCAGTATATGAGCTCCTGGCCGAAACCAGCGTCATGCGAATCAGATTTAAGAAGGATGATTCCTACGCCTTCGCATATGTCAGTTTTCGGGAAAAGGATGGCAGGAAATTCCTCTGTCTGTCACTGAACAACAGCATGATAAGATTTCTGTCGGAGCGGTATGTGGATGTGGATCTGCTGCTGGACAACGCAAGAGGCTTAAAGATAGCTAATTCTTCAATTGCTACGAAGGAGCTTTTCGCGGTTCCGAAGAAATATTTCACCATTGGGGGAGATTCCAACTCCCAGGGACTTATCCTCTCTGAGACGGATGATGACGGAAATGTAACGGATCGTTTCGTTTCCACCGACATATATGGAAAGAATATCGGAGATGATGATGAGAGTTTGTATGAGGATTCAGGGATAGTCTACTATGTCAGTGAATCGAGCTTAAATAAGGGCAGTGTGATTAAATGCGCGGAAAACCCCTCCGATACATTTGTGCTGAACCAGACGGTCAGCATGAAAGGCGTATATAATGTGAATAAGGGCTACGCGGTATTCAGAAAGATCGAGATACTGCATCAGAATGAGGAGTATGCCATAATCTCCAAAAAAACTAAATACGGGATTTCAATGTACGACCATATAGTGCTGGACGCTTCCATGGTCAGCGAAGGAGAGATAATATGAGTGAAATAGCAGAAAATCTGGCAAAAATCAGGGAAAATATCAAGGCGAGCTGTGAGAGAGCCGGCAGAAATGAGAGTGATGTCACACTTATCGCGGTGAGTAAGACCAAGCCAATAAAGTGCCTTAAGGAGGCATACGATGCCGGAGTCAGGGATTTCGGTGAGAACAAGGTGCAGGAGATAGTGGAAAAATATGATAAGATGCCGCATGACACACGTTTTCACATGATAGGTCATCTGCAGAGGAACAAGGTCAGACAGGTCATCGACAAGGTGGTGATGATCCACTCTGTGGATTCATACCGACTGGCTCAGGAAATATCCGTGCAGGCACAAAAGCGCGGTATCGAGATGGACATCCTGGTGGAGGTGAATCTGGGTGCCGAGGAGACGAAATTTGGCGGAGGCTACGAGGATACCATACAGCTTTTTGAGGAGATATCTTTTCTTCCCGGATTGAAGATAAAGGGATTGATGACGGTGGCACCATATGTTGTGGATTCCGAGGAAAATCGCGAGATTTTTCACAAAATATGGGAATTATCTGTTGACATTGAGAAGAGAAAACTTGATAATGTAAGTATGAATGTTCTGTCTATGGGCATGACAGGCGATTATACAGTGGCTATAGAGGAAGGCTCTACTTGTGTGCGCGTTGGAACGGGCATATTTGGGGAGCGTGATTATAGTCCTACAAATCAAAAGGAGATGTAAATTAATGGGTGTTTTTGATGGCTTTATGAATCTTCTTCAGCTCAATGACGATGATGATGATGATGATGAGATCAACAGAGGCTATTCTGAGCAGGCTGCTCCTTCTCGGAGAAGCAGTGTGGCGGAATCAGCCAGACAGTCTGATCAGGCTTCCGAGAATGTGACTAATATAAAAAGAACAAAGGATGCGGCTGCCACGCCCCGTCCGGTTGCGTCGAGACCTCTTGCAGCCAGGAAGAAAGAAGGAGGCAGTGCCATGGAAGTGTGTGTTATCAAGCCCCAGAGCATTGAGGATGGCAGAGAGATAACTGATACACTTCTCGCCGGCAGACCGGTGTTCCTCAATATGGAGGGCTTGGATCTGGAGATGGCACAGAGGATAGTGGATTATTCCTGTGGAAGTGTATATGCCATGAAAGGAAATCTTAAAAAAGTTTCAAAGCAGATTTATCTTTTGACACCTCAGAGCGTTGAAATTTCCGGTGATATAGCTGAATTACTGGATGTTTACCAGACGGGCGGCATAAAGACTGACTTTTAAATCTAAAATTAACCCAAAGTTCGATCAGATTTAGAAATGCTTAAATCGAACTTTGGGATTTTGTTTATCACGAACGTAGAATACCCCGTTCGTGATAAAGCCTTAAGCGAGGGTAAATATAAATTATGATTTAACACAGTGATAAAATGGAGTTTTTTATGAGTGAAATTATGTGCGTAAACTACGAGGGGAAGCCTTGCTATGATATTATTTTTCAAGACAATTTTGATGAATTGTCTGTTTTTTTACAGAGTTTTTCCGTAAAAGACAGAAAAATTTGCGTAGTATCTGATAGCAGAGTGGCAGGTATTTACCGTACTGAGGTAGAGGGCAAGCTGTCGGGGATTTGTAAAAAGTTGATTTTCTTTATTTTTCCGGAAGGAGAAGCTTCGAAAAATACTGACACAATCGGGAAATTGTATGAACTTTTAATTATGAGTCAATTTGACAGGTCTGATCTGCTGGTGGCTCTTGGGGGAGGGGTTGTTGGAGATATGACAGGATTTGTTTCCGCGACCTATCTCAGAGGCATCGATTTTGTCCAGATACCGACCACACTGCTGTCTCAGGTGGACTCCAGTGTTGGAGGGAAGACGGGTGTCGACTACCTGGGATACAAAAATATGGTAGGCGCATTCAAGATGCCTGTCCTGGTCTATATGAACCTTTCAGTCCTTGGCACACTCTCCGGAGAACAGTTTGCCAGCGGCATGGCTGAGGCTGTTAAATCCGGCCTTATTAAAAATGCAGACTTTTACTACTTTCTCAGGGACAAGCACGACAGTGTAAGAGCACTTGACAAGGAATCCATCTTAAAGGTCGTCAGAGAGTGTTGTGATATAAAGAGGAGAGTCGTGGAAGTGGATCCTCAGGAGAGGGGGGAGAGGGCACTTCTGAACTTCGGACATACCATTGGGCACGCGATCGAGAAATTGTCTGGATTTAAGTTGTTTCATGGACATTGTGTTTCTATAGGTATGATGGCTGCCGGATATTTGTCGGTTATTAAAGGATATTTAAATCGGAACGACTTGGATGACATAAAGAACACTCTTGAAAACTATGCCCTTCCGACCAGTGTTTCTGCGGATCTCGGTTTCGACGCGAAAGAAATTTTGGATGCAACTGCAAATGATAAAAAGAGAAAAGGCGGCAGGATAAAATTCATTTTGCTTAAAAACATCGGTGAGGGGTTCATAGACGACTCGCTGACCAATGACGAGATATTAGAAGGGATAAAGTTTATTTTATGAACAAAAAATTAAAACATAGTTTACTTGCACTGATTTATGCGGTTGTTCTTGTGGCAATAGACAGGATCAGCAAAATTCTGGCTGTCAAATACCTTTCCGGAGGCAATGAAGTAGTTATCATAAAAAGTGTGTTTACCCTGCGTTATCTCGAAAACAGGGGAGCTGCCTTCGGTATGCTGCAGAACAAACAGATTCTTTTTGTGATACTGACCATTGTGGTAATGCTCATAGTTGTAAAGGTTTTTCTGGATCTCCCCGACGAGAAAAGATTTCGTCCGCTGGCTGTCATATTTGTATTTCTTTTTGCCGGTGCTCTCGGAAATCTGATTGACAGGCTGATGAACGGATATGTGGTGGATTTCTTCTATTTTGTATTGATCGACTTTCCCATATTTAATATGGCTGATATATATGTGAGCGTTTCGGTGACTGTTCTCATTATATTGATGGTCTTTTACTATAAGGAAGAGGATTTTTCCATCATCTTCAAAAAAGAAAGTTCGGACAAATGACGGATTCCTTTACTGTTTCGCATGAATATGACGGTGTGAGAGTGGATGTTTTTCTTGCTGCGCTGCTTCCCGGTCAGTCCAGATCCTATATTCAAAAGCTCATATCTGAGGGAAGGGTTTTGCTTGACGACGGGATTGTCAAAAAAAGCCACATTCTTTATGATGGTGATGTGGTGGATATTGACATACCTAATCCATCGGTTCTTGATGTGAAGCCTGAAAACATCCCGTTAGATATCCTGTATGAGGATGACTATGTTCTGGTTGTCAATAAACCCAAGGGAATGGTGGTTCATCCCGGAACAGGCAATTCTGAGCACACTCTGGTCAATGCGGTTTTATACCACTGCAATGGTTCTTTGAGTGGCATAAATGGGATGATCAGACCGGGGATCGTGCATCGGATCGATAAAAACACAACCGGCTCTATCATAGTGTGTAAAAATGATCTTGCCCACGAGAGTATATCTGCCCAAATCGCTGCTCATACTTGCGAGAGGATGTATGAAGGGATAGTCTGCGGTAATATATCTGATGATGAGGGCGATATAGAGGGTTACATAAGCCGTGATCCCAAAAACCGGCTTCGGATGTGCCTGTCCGAGGATCCCTCAAAAGGCAAATATTCCATGACACATTTTCATGTCATCGAACATTTCAGGCAGCACGCTTATGTGAGCTTTACTCTTGAGACCGGCAGGACTCATCAGATCAGGGCGCACATGGCTCATATTTCTCATCCGCTGCTGGGGGACAGCCTGTATGGCGGTGAGCGTTACAAGGGGGCGAGGGAGCAGTGTCTTCATGCGAAGCATATTGCCTTTGACCATCCCCTGACAGGAGAACGGATCAGTATAGATGCTCCGCTTCCGGAGTATTTTGCAAATATAATTATTGGAATGAAGAGGAATTAATGCTTATGAAGATTGCTGTATTGGGTGCGGGCACATGGGGGATGGCTTTAGCTAGACTCTTATTCTTAAACGGAAACGAGGTTTTTGTCTGGTCAAAGCTTCCTGAGGAGGTCGAGATTCTCTCGAGAGAGAGAGTTCACAAGAATCTTCCGGGCATGACTATTCCCGACGGGATAGTATTTACTTCTGACATTGTTTTTTGCCTCAATGGCGCAGGTCTTGTTGTTTTTGCCGTGCCATCCGTTTTTGTGAGAAGCACCGCCGGAGAGGCTGCAGCTTACCTGGATGATGAGGTTTTGATCTGCGATGCGGCGAAGGGGCTGGAGGCCAGAAAAAAGGAAGGTTATGAAGAATTTCTTACCATGAGCCGCGTTATAGAAGAGGAGCTAAAGAATGCGGGGGTCGATAATACAGTGGTTGCGCTGTCCGGTCCAACTCATGCGGAGGAGGTCGCTCTCGATATGCCGACAGCGATCGTCTCTGCCTGCGGTGATATGGACAGAGCAAAAAAAATTCAAAATATCTTTGCGAACTCTTTTTTCAGGGTTTATACTAATGATGATATTCTGGGAGTTGAGCTGTGCGGCGCTGCAAAAAATGTCCTGGCTCTGGCTGCGGGGATCGCGAGAGGAATGGGCTACGGCGACAATGCCATGGCAGCAATTATCACCCGGGGGATCGAAGAATTGCGCAGGCTTGGTGTCGCCATGGGCGCAAAGGAGAGGACGTTTTCAGGACTTACAGGTACGGGAGATCTGATTGTTACCGCCACAAGCATGCACTCCCGCAACAACAGGTGTGGTATGCTCATTGGACAGGGCATGAGCGTAGATGAAGCCGTAAAGAGCGTCGGGATGGTAGTCGAGGGGATAAATGCACTCCCTGCGGTGGCAGCCCTTGCCAGAAAATTTGATGTTGATATGCCCATCACATTTATACTGGAGGATCTCACGGCAGACAGGATCACTTCAAAGGAAGCTCTGTCCCTGCTCATGGACAGAGACATGAAAAGTGAGTAGAAGTATTTAAGGAGGTTATTGATATGGGAAAAATCATCTATACTATAGGAAGAGAGTTTGGTTCCGGGGGCAGGGAGATCGCGAAAAAACTTTCAACAGCTCTGGATATACCCTATTATGACAAGGATCTTTTAGCGAGATCTGCCAAGGATTCAGGTCTGGCTGAGGAGATTTTCCACATGCAGGACGAGAAGCCTACCAACAGCTTTATGTATTCACTTGTGATGGATATCTATTCTTTTTCCGGTCACCACGCTGGAAATAATTATTTGGATATGCCCCTTAATCAAAAGGTTTTTCTGGCTCAGTTCGATACGATAAAAAAAATCGCCTCTGAGGGTTCCTGCATCATAGTCGGGCGCTGCGCGGACTATGCCCTCTCGGATGAGAATAACTGCATCAATGTCTTTGTCTATGCCGGAAAGGATTACAGGATAAAGAGGGTGGCAGATTACGAAAAAATCAGTGAAGCAAAGGCAAAAGAGCTGGTAGTAAGAAACGACAAGGAGCGCGCCAGCTATTATAATTTCTATTCAGGAAAGAAGTGGGGCGATTCCAGGAGCTATGATATCTGCTTAAACAGCGGAAAGCTGGGGCAGGATAAGTGCGTGGACATACTCTTGAGCTTCGCGCGTTGATCTACAGATCCCTCAATTTTATGACTCTCGCGGCCTTGCGGCGGTTTTCCTCGGCCTGGTCCGCGTAATGCTTACGGGTGGTATTTACATCGGAGTGACCCAGCACATCGGCCACCAGGTAGATATCGCCCGTTTCATTATATAGATTTGTGCCGAAGGTCGAGCGGAGCTTGTGGGGCGTGATTGGTTTTAGAGGCGCGACGGTGGAGGCGTATTTTTTCACCAGATTTTCCACGGCGCGCACGGTTATTCTTTTCTTTTGAAGTGACAGAAACAGAGCGTCAGTGCTTCCTGCCTGCGCAACTATTTCATTTCGTTCCTCGAGGTAGTCGAGCAGAGCGATGCAGACCTCGTCGCCGAAATAGATATTCTGTTCTTTTCCGCCCTTGCGGTGAACCTTGAACATCTGGTTTTTGAAGTCTATATCCGATATATCCAGACCCACCAGCTCGGAAACTCTGATTCCCGTCCCGAGGAGCGTGGTAACTATTGCCATGTCGCGAAGTCTTGTCTTTCCGGCGTAGCTCTTCTGATGGCCTGTCAGATTATCGCCTGTTTCGACGGTGTCCAAGAGCGTGACCATCTCATCCGTGTCCAGACGTACGATGGATTTTTCATGGAGCTTCGGAGAGTTTACCA
>CALFUE010000113.1 GCA_937916345.1 uncultured bacterium | reverse complement strand
CAACAGAACGCCCATATTGCTATGTTTTTATGTTTTAAGAGAGAAAGGGGAAAAAAATGAAGAAAAGAGCGAGAATCTTATCCTGTCTTTTGACCCTGACCATGGCGGCCGGAATGACTTTGGGCGGCTGCGGGTCTGAGCAGAAGCCTGCGGAAAACACGTCCGCGCAGGAGGAGACGAAGGAGGAGCAGCAGGAGCCGGCTGCCGGGGATGTTGCCGAGGAAGCGGCGGACGATTCCATACATGAAAGACCTGCCGACGGCGACTACATAGAACTGGCACTCAATGTTTACTACAATGACTCTGACAGTAATTATTATGCAAACGAGGTTAGCTCAGTTCCGATCTTTGTAACTGAGGAAGGACAGTATACAGTTGATTTTGACTGCGACAGGGATCTGTCACAGGAGGCAAAGGGGCTGGGGGTAATGTACCTTAAGAACCTTACGGCGATTTACATAAAGGACAGCGGTATAGCAGCGGGAGAGCGGTCACCGCTCTCTGCGGCAAATATCATGTATGATGAGATCACGGTGGACGGCACTGCTCTGACCATCACACAGACCGGGCCGAAGAGCGCCTTCAAGAACAACGGGGATTTCGATACCAATGATCCCATAAATGCGTGGGACGGCTCAGTGGTAGAGGAGATCGATGCTGATACGACGAATCATGTGGCAAATATTTCAGCAGTAGAGAATCCGAAGACCATCAGTGTGACCTTTACCCTCACCGATATGGTATGGGGTGATGCGGGAACTGCCCAGGCTTCAAGCGCAGGCGATTTCGTCTATGCCGTGACAGACTACACGGATCTCTCGACTCTTTCAGCCCTCGAGGCATCAAAGCTCATGGGCAATGGAATAAATCTCGGAAACACCATGGAGGCTTACGGACATACCACAATCGGTATCTCGGCAGATGTGTCCAGCTACGAGACCTGCTGGGGACAGCCTGTGACCACGGCCGACATGATAAAAGGATACCGCGCGTCAGGCTTTGATACCATCCGTATTCCTGTTTCATGGACAAACAAGATGGATTACGAGTCCGGCGATTATACCATATCAGCCGACTATCTTGACCGGGTTCAGGAGATCGTGGACTACTGCATAGACGCAGGACTGTTCGTTATCGTAAACGACCACTGGGACGGCGGCTGGTTTGCTATGTTCGGTTCTTCAAATGAAGACACCAGAGCAGCTGCCATGGAGATGTACACACAGATGTGGCAGCAGATTGCCGATCGTTTCAAGGATTATCCTGACAATCTCATACTTGAGAGCGCAAACGAGGAACTTGGAAACGGGCTGAACAACAATTCCGTCTGGGCAGATTCGGGCTCACTCTCAAAGGACGAGGAGTACTCTGTCGCAAATGCCATAAATCAGAAATTCGTGGATGTCGTGAGAGCCAGCGGCGGAAACAACGACGACCGTTTCCTTCTGATCGCGGGTATCAACACAAATTTTGACAACACTATAGACGACAGATTTGTGATGCCCACCGATACCGCAAAGGACAAGCTTCTTCTCTCTGTTCACTATTATGATCCATGGGATTACTGCGGTGACAAGGACTCTGATGCCTCAAACAAGCATTGGGGAACCGTGAAGGAGTACGAGTACATGGCAGATCAGTTTGAGAAGCTGACCAAATTCACCGATCAGGGGTATGGCGTAATCATCGGCGAGTACGGAGCGTTAAAGATGAGCGCTGACGAGCTGATGTACAACACCATCGAGTATCACAGCAATCTGCTGGATCTCTGTGATACATACAACTATGTTCCTGTTCTTTGGGATACAAATATGTTTTATGACAAGTCTGCATGTACGCTGAGGGATCAGGAGGTGCTGGATCTCTATCTGTCAAGGACTTACGCGAAGGAGCAGGAAATGGGCGAGGAGGCCTATCTTGCGGCCGTAAAGACACACATGGAGGAGGCTGCCGAAGCGGCTCCCGAGAGCTTTAACGAGGGAGGCGCGGTAGAGGTTGACTCAGAGACCATGTACGCATGGATCATGTGGAATGGCGGAGCAGGCAGCTACAGTGTTGGAGATGTCTACAATCCGAATGCGGATCACCCGGGCATTATTCCCACAGATGTGGTAGTTGACGGAGAGGGAACCTACACTGTAGGACTTGAATTTGAAGGCGGAAACGACGGACTGACTTTTGGCGCGTTGGCAGTATCGAACGCAGAGGTCAAGTATCCAGGATGTATCCTCAATATCAAGGAGATACTTGTAAACGGAGAGCCGATACACATGATAGCGGAGCCTTATACATCTTCGGATGACGGACTTTGCACGAGAGTAAATCTTATCAACGAGTGGGTCGGTTCAATACCCGATGATGCGAGAACCATGTCAAACGGACTCTCAAATGCCTCTTCCGTCATAATCGACAAGCAGGATCTGGTGGGTGTGAATACTATCACCATCACCTTTGATTTCGTAGTGAAGTAATGGTTACCATTCACAGTCGAATTGCGCACTTGCTGCGCAATTACGACCCAATTTGTACAGGGTGAGATGGGTTTTGCCCATCGCCGAAGGCGATTTAAAATGGCAAAAACCGTTACTTTCGCAGCCGGAACGGCTGTGAATAGTAACAAGTAATGAGGACAGGTAAATGAAGAAGATAAAAAAACTGACGGCCTCTCTTCTTGCGGCTGTAATAGCATTATCCGGTGTAACTCTATCGCCGGAAGATGCAAAGGCCGCAGTAGTAAAGGTAGATACCGCAGGCTTTGAGAGCGTAAGTGTAAAGAATACTGCTGCGATCAGGTTTGTCAATAAGATGCAGCTCGGATGGAATCTGGGCAATACCTTTGACGCCTATGACTGCACATGGCTTAGCGATGAGCTGGAGTATGAGACGGCCTGGACATCCCAAAAGGAAAAGACATCCGAGGCTCTCATCAAGGCCATTAAGAAACAAGGCTTCAATACCATAAGGATCCCCGTGTCATGGCACAATCACGTGGATTCAAAGCTTACCATATCGGATGCATGGATGGACAGGGTGCAGACCGTGGTTGATTACGCATATAACAACGGGATGTATGTCATCTTAAATATACATCATGACGACGAGCAGATGCAGCCCACAAAGGCAGCCTACTCAGCATCAAAGAAGTATGTGAAGACCATTTGGAAGCAGATAGCGAAGAGATTCAAGAGCTACGGAGATCGCCTGATATTCGAGACGATGAACGAGCCCAGGAATCTCTCTATGTCCAATCCCTGGTGGTTCATGCCGGATTCCAGCAGTGAGGGGCAGGAGGCCATGAACTATATCAACAAGCTGAATCAGGTGGCGGTGGATACCATAAGGACTGCCGGCGGAAGCAACAATAAAAAGAGATATATCATGGTGCCGGGCTATGCGGCATCACCGGATTTTACGCTCACGGATTATTTCAAGCTCCCGACGGACAAGAACGCCTCCAAGTCAAACAGGATACTGGTTTCGATACATGCTTACAGACCTTATTCCATGGCTTTTGACGGATCGGGAAGGTCTGATTTCAACGACGCCGACAAGACGGAGCTGAATACTTTTATGAAGCAGGCCTACGAAAGATTTACTTCAAAGGGCATTGGAGTGGTGATCGGAGAGTTCGGTATAGTCAACAAGGACAACACCGCCGAGAGAGCGAAGTGCGCGGCGTATTATGTCGCTCTGGCGAGACATTACGGAATGACTGCCGTCTGGTGGGACAACAATGCCTTCGGGACAGGAGCCGAAAATTTCGGACTCTTCGACAGAAAGACAAACAAGGTTAAGTATTCACAGATCGTCGAACAGCTGGCGTATTACTCGAAGTAATCGGAAATATTTAATGGATGATTGCCATAGATTTGCGCAAGTGATATAATTTTCCGTGTATTTTATGAAAGGGGGGGAGACAGAGCTTAAATAAATGTTGCTGTAGTTTGTTATTGATTCAGACAGGAGGTTTAAGGAAGAATGAAAATGTTTAAGAAGGTTGTTTCGTTGGCTTTGAGTGCGGCATTGGCGTTTACGGGCGCGTTTGCTTTTTCTGCGACAGAGGTTTATGCAGCCGATTCTTACACGGCGGTGCTGGGATTCGCGGATGGAGACTGGTATCCTCAGGAGTGGGGAGATAATGTAAAGACGACTGTAAAGGGAGCCGGCACATATACTCTCTCCTACACGGCGGAATCAGTTGCTGAAGGTCTTACGGTATTCGTAATAGATATTAAGGGTGGTGCGTCACTTGCGGACACGGCTCCTCTTACCGCTGTTTCCATGAAGGCGGACGGAAAGGATGTTGCTGTTGATTTTTCAAAGGTTCTTACCGGTGACATAGAGGAGAATGGTAACTACAGGATTGAGTTTTACAACGAGTTCGGCAACACAAAAAGTGCTCCCGCAGTATCAAACACTCTCTCATTTACTTCGTTAGAGATTACGTTTACACTGGGCGAGCAGGCAGCAGCCGCTGATACGGCTTCGGCAGCTTCAAAGCAGACTCAGACCATCAGTGTCAGCGGAAATAAAAAGACCTTCAAGGCAACAGACCTGGCAAAGGCAGCAAAGACCTTTAGCGTACAGGCTATCGCAAAGACAGCGCCTTCCTTTACGGCAAAGAGCGACAAGACAGGCAATGTATCTATCGACACTTCCGGAAAGGTTACTGTAAAGAAGGGGACCGCGGCAGGAACTTATAAGATAGCTACAAAGGTAGTTGCAAAGGCATCAAGTGTTTACAAGAAGGCTACAAAAAAGGTAACGGTTAAAGTTGTTGTAAAATAAAAGGAGGGGGAAACTGATGGAAATCAAAAATGCTTTATCAAAGGTACTGGCAGGCGCATGTGCATTCGCGCTGACACTTTCCATGAGCACATCGGTATTTGCGGCTATTGGCAGCAATACATCCGGTGTAGGTTCTGTCGGAGACGACGGAATGTATTCGGTAGACCTGGTTGCCGAGGGATATGATCCCGCAACCGTAAAGTCTATCACCTTCAATTTCACGGCTGATGACTCTGAGGGCTTCGGCGGCGGTCTGATGTTCAATGGATCTGCCTGCGGCTGGGATCAGAAGGAGTCAAACTACTGGGGAAATGCCGATCAGCCCGTTATCGCATCAGGAGCTGACGGATCATGGTCTATGACATTTGATATTCCTGATGGCGAGTTCGGCGAGGTTGCTCCTGAGGATTATTACGCACAGATCTGTCTGCAGCAGTGGTGGGGCGATCCCATCGTGATCACCTCAGTCACCATCTCTGACGGCGGGGCGGCTGTATTAGTCGAGACTGCTGCAGAAACCGAAGCTTCTTCAGAGGAGGCGCCGGCTACAGTAGCAAAGACTGCAGATGTAGCTCCCACAGCGGGTATCGTTATGGTGATAGCAGCTGCAGGACTCATCATCTTTGCACTCAGGAAAAGAAATTCTCTTTGAACCGGATCGATCAGGAGGTAAAGAACGACTATGAAGATTTTCAAAAAGGTTTTATCTGCGGCGCTCACCGCAGTGCTTGCGTTTTCGGGAACAGCAGCGTTTAGCGCGGCAGATGTGTCTGCGGCGGCAAAGAGCACCGCAGATATAGGTTTTATTACTGAAGATGGTAACTATACGATCAGTTTCAGGGATTTGGGGATTGACGCCACCAGTGTGACCAAGATTGAATACACATTGGAGGTCAAGGATCTCTCGGCAGGCTCAGGCGGCGGTGTTGCACCGAGCTGTACAGATAATGGTGGCTGGAGTGACCAGAAGGAATGGGGAAATGCCGGAAGCGGAAAAGATTATGAGCTCAAGGATGGCAGCGCAGCAAATGAGTATGTGCTTACTGTAAATGTTCCTTCGGTTTACAAGAGTCATAGTGATGATGACTGGTATGCGAATTTTGTACTGTGTCATTGGTGGGGTGGAGAACCCACAGTAAAGTCTGTGAAGATTTTCGCGGGAAGTACGGATATTACTCCTGCGGCATCTGCTGCCACAACTGCATCCTCTGAAAAAGAAACACAGACCATAACAGTATCAGGCAACAAGAAGACTTTCAAGGCAACAGACCTGGCAAAGGCAGCAAAGACCTTTAGCGTACAGGCTATCGCAAAGACGGTCCCGTCCTTTACGGCAAAGAGCGACAAGACAGGTAACGTATCCGTCGACAAGAAGGGAAAGGTTACTGTAAAGAAGGGAACCACGGCAGGAACCTATAAGATCTCTACAAAGGTTACAGCCAAGGCTTCAGACGATTATGCAAAGGCTGCAAAGAAAGTTACGATCAAGGTAGTAGTTAAGTGATAAGTCGATTTTGATAGAGCAAAAAAGCCCTGTGCATGGCACAGGGCTTTTTCTTGCTTTTTAGGGGCAGTATGTGGTATAGTTTAAATTGATTTCAGATCAATTATGAGGAGACCATCATGAAAAAATCAAAAACTCTTGCAGTATGCCTTCTTACGGCGGCTCTGGCGGGATGCGGTACGGCCGGGAATAACGTCGAAGAGACTGCGACAGCGGAGAATACTCAGACGACAGCAGAGAATATTCAGATGACAGAAGAGAATACTCAGTCGACCGGGGAGCAGGACGTCTGGACTGTCGAAGAGCAGACCACAGATAGTAAAGATGCCGTTTCTCTCACTCCCTTCGGGAGTGAGCCCATAGAGCTGCCTGATTTCAGTGAGGATGAGATCCCCGACAGCGAGGCCATAAGGTTTACTTCCGACATGGGCATTGGGTGGAACCTCGGAAATACTTTTGATGCCGTGGATTCAGGCGTCAGTGATGAGATGGATTACGAGAGCGTATGGGTCGGAGTAAAGACAGAGGAGGCGCACATACAGACACTGTATGAGGCCGGCTTCAAGACAATCAGGATACCGGTGTCATGGCATAATCATGTGGATGAGGACTACAATATCAGCACTCCATGGCTTGACAGAGTCCAGGAGGTGGTAAACTGGGCCTACGACAGGGGCTTGTATGTCATAATTAATATCCATCACGACAATTCCCCGGATTACGAGTATCCTTCTTATGAGAAGCTGGATCAGTCTGTCGCTTATACCACAAAGATCTGGGAACAGGTTTCCGGGAGATTTGCCGATTACGACGAGCATGTGATTTTTGAGACCATGAATGAGCCGAGGCAGGTAGGTACGGATCATGAGTGGTGGCTCAGCTCCACCACATCCGGCGATGGCGCGGAGGCCTGTGACTGCATTAATCAGCTCAATCAGGCGATAGTCGACACAATAAGACAGAACGGCTCAGGTCACAATCCCGACAGATATATCATGGTTCCCGGCTATTGCGCGTCGCCTGACTTCTGCACCGTAAATGCCTTCAAGATTCCTGAGGACACATATGCAACTGCGGAAAACAGGATACTGATCTCGGCGCATGCTTACACTCCCTACAGCTTTGCTTTGGACAAATCCGGCACAAACGAGTTTTCGATTTCCGGAAACAATGGCACGGGAGATATCGATGCCGTGTTAAAAAAACTCTATGATAAATATATAACCAGAGGAATCGGCGTGGTGATAGGTGAGTTCGGTTCCATGAATAAGGACAACAATACCGAAGCAAGAGTGGAGCATGCGGCATATTTTGTTGCACGGGCCTCACATTACGGCATTCCGTGTGTATGGTGGGACAACAATTCGTTCAATGGTTCTGGAGAGAATTTCGGACTCCTAAGAAGGGTTTCCAACACTTTCCTTTATCCTGATATCGTTGATCAGCTGATCTACTACAGTATGAGATAAGACAGGGAGCATTTCCTTATGGCGGGCGAAGGCATAGTTTATATCTATGTTACGATCATTTTTCTGGGATTACTGGTCGTAAACTATTTCTTCATCAAAAAAAAGAATACCAGCAAAGAGACCGGATATATCAGAAATGTTACCATCTGGGCTGCTCTTTGCATGCTTGACAATGTCGTAATCGCCCTAAACAGCAGTCTGACATACGCTTACCCGCTTTTTGCCATCTATTTTGCAGGGATCGATATACTGCTTATATCCTTTGTCAGATACATGATCTTTTATACCGGCGAGACAGGCAGCCTGTTTTTGCGCAAGTTTGCCGGTGTCTTAATGATTGTGGCGGCCATAGATGTGATTTCGCTGAATGTAAATACCCTGACTCATCACTGCTTTCTGCTTGAGAGATTCCAGTCCGAGCAGGGTCAGGTCTATTTTGTAAATGTGGCTTTCTGGCCATACAATCTGCATTTGTATTTTGACTATTTTCTGATACTGCTGATGTTTGTCATGCTGATCAGAAAGGCGGCCGGCGTCGCAAGGATCTACCGTGTCAGATATTTATCCTATGTAGTGGCTCTTCTGATCATCGTAGTGGTAAATGTGGCATACATGTTCTTCAATTTAAGGAATGACTGGTCTGTGTGTCTCTACGGACTGTTCATTTTGATCACATCAAATATCTCCAGCTCATATACCTATGACAAGCTGAGAACCGTAATGCTCCACCGTATCATAGATGAGATGGACGATGGCATACTGATCTTTGACGAGAACGGTGACAATATCTACGCTAATGCGCTTGCAATGAGAATACTGGATACCGATGATATGGAAACCATCACCGTGAATGACGCCATGGAGAAATATCTGTTGGAGGGCGAGGTCAGCGATGACGGTATAACCATCAGAAAGGACGAGAGGGGAGTTCGTTTCTACAGAGTCTTCATAGAAAAGATTACCGAGAATAAAGACATGGAGGTCGGCAGTTTCTTCATCATGAGGGATGTGACTCAGCCTATGATGCTCATCTCACAGGAGAGGGAGAAGAATCATACAGATACCCTGACGGGGTTGATGAACAAGGAATATTTCATGGAGCAGGCAGAGGAGGTACTCAGAAAAAGAACAAAGGAAAAATATCTGATTATCTGTTCCAACTTCGAAAATTTCCGCCTGCTGAACAGGCTGTTCGGACGCCGGAAGGGCGACGAGATACTCGCGTCTACCGCGCAGCTTTTTGTCGAGTGCAGTGACAAGGGTATTTACGGAAGAATGGGCAGTGACTGCTTTGCCGCGCTGCTCCCCATTGAGTTTTACAATGAAAAGATGTTTCTGGAATTTACATACACGGTGGACAGGCTGGTGGAACATAGCCATTTTACCATGCATGTGATGATCGGTGTCTATGAGATAAAGGATTCTTCGGTCCCTGTATCTGTCATGTGTGACAAGGCACTGCTAGCGTCACGACAGCTGTCTGGAACCAGCAGAAGGATCATTTACCACAATGAAGAGATAGAGAGGCGGATAGCAGGTGAGCAGGTTTACGCGGTCAGACTCTTTGACGCCATACTGAACGGTGAGATAAAGATGATGCTTCAGCCGGTGGTCTCCGTGGATGGTTCGGTGCTGGGAGCCGAGGGTCTGGTGAGATGGTTCAGACCTGACGGAAAGATCATAATGCCTGAGGAGTTTATAGATTTCTTTGAACAGACCGGTCAGATATACAGGCTGGATCAGCACATGTGGCGCGAGGCTGTAAAGGAGCTGAGACGCTGGAAGGACATGGGCAGGGAGGATCTGTTCGTGTCGGTCAATGTTACCGGAAGAGATCTGAATCAGGCGGACATATATGATTATCTGACCGGCCTCGCGGAAGAATTCAACGTCAAAAAAGAAAATCTGCATTTAGAAATCGCGGATATTTCCAGCTATCGCAACAAGGATAATCAAAAGCTCGTTATTGACAGGCTGAAAAAAAGCGGGTTCGTGGTTTGGATGGACAATTTCGGAAGCGCCTACGCCTCGGTGGATCTGCTCAGGCAGTTGAAAGTTTCCGCCATAAAGGTCGACATGGGTATTCTCTATGATCCCGATGATAAGGAGAAGTCCGGAGAGATTGTGGAGGCTATCATACATGTGGCAAAGAGTATGGGAATGGAGATCGTGCCCGAGAGGGTTTCTGATGAAGACATATTTATGCTGATTAAAAAACTTGGCTGCAGGATGTATCAGGGTAATTATTTTGATATGGCCATAAAGCCCGAGGAATTTATAAAGCGATATATTTAGGAAAGGGAGGGGTGAACAGATGAGTGAGATCTATGAAAAGATTTTATCGTGTGAGAGATCTGTCAGAGCAAAGACGGATTTTAAGCCGAAGGTGGCTGTGATCCTTGGATCGGGTCTGGGGGCATTCGCTGACGAGCTCAAGGCAGAATGCACGATCGATTATAAGGATATAGAGGGCTTTCCCGTATCCACCGCGCCCTATCATGTGGGGCGGTTTGTATTCGGCTGTGTGGAGGATGTGCCTGTAGTGGTAATGCAGGGCAGGATCCATTATTATGAGGGTTATGATATTTCGGATGTTGTCCTGCCTGTCAGGCTTATGGGGAGACTGGGGGCAGAGAAGCTTCTCATCACGAATGCGTCGGGCGGTATTGCCAGAAGACTTTCAATAGGCGATTTCATGCTGATAACCGACCACATCTCATCCTTTGTACCCTCGCCTCTGGTGGGAAAAAACATTGACGAGCTGGGGGTCAGGTTCCCGGATATGTCATTCGTATATAATGAGGATATGAATAATGTGATAAGAGGGGCAGCCTTTGAGCTGGGTATTACCTTAAAGGAGGGAGTATATATCCAGACAACCGGGCCTCAGTACGAGACGCCCTCAGAGATCGCGATGTATAGGATGCTGGGGGCTGATGCCGTCGGTATGAGCACGGTGGTGGAGGCCATCGCGGCCAGACACATGGGGCTTGATATTGCGGGGATATCCTGTGTGTCAAATCTTGCGGCAGGCATCTCACCGACGCCATTGACACAGGAGGAAGTGGAAGAGACCGCAAACCGCGTGGCGCCTGAATTCAGGAAGCTGCTGCATAAGAGCATATCGGGTTTTGACAGATAAGGAGGAATGGTAAACACATGAATACACGATTTAAGAACGGACGTGTACTTTTATTAAAGGATGAGAAAAAAAGAGAGTATGAGCTTATTTACGGAGATCTCTATGTAAAGGATGATACTATCCAATACATCGGGGATCCGAAGGAGCTTGACGGTGAGACTGCGGCGTTAAAGATTGACCGGGAGATAGACGCGGCAGACTGTGTTCTGATACCAGGTTTCAAAAATGCCCATACTCACACGGCCATGACCTTCGGGCGTTCGCTGGCGGACGACAGACCGCTGCAGAGCTGGCTGTTCGACGCTATCTTTCCGAGAGAGGCGCTTCTCACTGCAGATGACTGCTACTGGCTGAATATCCTGGGTATTATGGAGTATGTTTCCGGCGGAGTCACATCAAATTTTGATATGTATTTCTTCCCGCCCACGGACGCAAAGGCAAGCGTGGATACAGGCTTCCGTACTGTTCAGACCTCGGGCTTGAATAATTTCGGCGGATCGGTTGAGCTGCTGGAGGAGAATTACAATATAGTAAATGAGATGAGTGATCTGACATCATTCATTATCGGCTTCCATGCCGAGTATACCACGAGCCTGGAGCTCATGGAGGGCGTGGCAGGTCTGGCAGCAAAATACAAGAGCCCGGTATTTTTGCATAATTCCGAGACAAAGAAAGAGGTTATGGAGTGCGGGCAGCGCTGGGGAAAGACTCCCACAGAGCTGACGGATTCGCTGGGAATGTATGAGTACGGCGGGGGTGGTTATCACTGTGTGTGGCTCTCTGACGAGGATATCAAGATATTCAAAAAGAGAGGCTTGTATGTTGTGACGAATCCTTCCTCAAACATAAAGCTTGCCAGCGGCATCGCCGATGTAAAGAGGATACTTGATGAGGGCATATCGCTTGCCATAGGTACCGATGGACCTGCCTCAAACAACGCTCTGGATATGTTCAGGGAGATGTTTCTGGCATCGGCTCTCTCAAAAGTAAAATATATGGACGCCGCGGTGGTGGATTCATCCGAGATATTCTACGCGGCCACCACATCAGGTGCAAGATGCATGGGTCTGGAGAACTGCGACAGGCTTTCCGTCGGAAAAAAAGCAGATATCGCTATGATAGACATGAATCGTCCGAATATGCAGCCTGAGATCAATTTCGTGAAAAACCTCGTCTATGCGGGCGCGAAGGATGATGTGAAGCTTACAATGGTAAACGGAAAGGTGTTGTATGAAGACGGACGCTTTGATATAGGTTTTGACCCGAAGGAGGTTTACGCGAGGGCGGGGGCTGTTGTTGAGCGATTAAGAAATATATAATTTCAAGGAGGCGTTATGGAAGCATTTGCAGCAAGTTTCCTGCAGTATCTGATAATAATGGTAATGCTGTGCATAATAGGTTTCCTGGGTGGATTTATCGGGAAAAAGCTGAGGGACAGGAAGGACGCAAAGGATGCGGCAGGAAATTTAAGTGAGATCACTGAAAATAATGGTACGGAGGAGCAGTAAAGTGGCAAAGACAGGAGTTAATGATCTGAGAAGAAGCTTTCTGGAATTTTTTGAGAGCAAGGGACATCTTTCGATGAAGAGTTTTTCCCTTGTGCCCGGAAACGATAAGTCACTACTGCTGATAAACGCTGGAATGGCACCTTTAAAGCCATATTTCACCGGTATCGAGAAGCCGCCGAGAACCAGAGTCACCACATGTCAGAAGTGCATTCGTACGGGCGATATAGAGAATGTGGGAAAGACCGCGAGGCATCTGACATTTTTTGAGATGCTTGGGAATTTCTCCTTCGGAGACTATTTCAAGAGAGAGGCTATACATTGGAGCTATGAGTATCTGACGGAGGTTCTCGGGATGGATCCGGACCGACTGTACCCTTCGGTGTACGGCGAGGATGACGAGGCTTTCGGGATATGGGAGAAGGAGATTGGTGTCGATCCCTCGCGTATCACCAGATTTTACCGTGATCCCGAGACCGGAGAATGTGACAATTTCTGGGAGCATGGCGCGGGACCCTGCGGACCCTGCTCTGAGATATATTATGACCGCGGTGAGAAATACGGCTGCGGCAAGCCTACCTGCAAGGTCGGATGCGACTGCGACAGATATATGGAGGTCTGGAATAACGTCTTCACCCAGTTCGAGGGAGACGGAAAGGGCAATTACACGGAGCTGAAGAACAAGAATATCGACACCGGAATGGGTCTGGAGCGCCTGGCTGTAGTGATGCAGGATGTGGATTCGGTGTTTGACATTGATACAATGAAAGCCATCAGGGACAAGGTCTGTGAGCTGTCGGGCAAGAAGTATCAGACAAATGAGAAGGATGATATTTCCATTCGCCTGATAACCGATCATATCCGTTCCTCAACCTTCATGATATCAGACGGGATACAGCCCTCCAACGAGGGCAGGGGCTATGTGTTGCGGCGCATAATCAGAAGGGCAGCGCGTCATGGCAGGCCTCTTGGCATAGAGGGGAATTTTCTCTCCGGTATATCCGGGGTTGTGATAGATGAATCAAAGGACGGTTATCCCGAGCTGGAGGAAAAGAAGGATTTCATACTCAGGGTTTTGACCGAGGAGGAGAATAAATTCTCAAAGACCATCGATCAGGGCTTAAACATTTTGGATAATCTGGAAAAAGAGCTTAAAGGTAAGGGAGGAACCGTACTATCAGGTGAGGATGCCTTCAAGCTTTATGATACCTACGGATTTCCGGTGGATCTTACGGAGGAGATACTTGAAGAGAAAGGCTATACATTGGATCGCGCCGGCTTTGATGAGTGCATGAGCCGCCAGAAGCAGCAGGCAAGAAGCGCCAGAAAAGCTACCAACTATATGGGAGCGGACGCCACGGTCTACGAGAGTATCGGAAAAGATGCGCCGGCGACTGAATTCAGCGGCTATGAACTGCTGGAGGATTCCTCAAAAATCATATTCCTCGCTGCGGAGAGAGAATACACAAGCGAAGCCGCAGATATTCTCTCAGAGGGAGATACCGGAGCAGTGATAGTTGAGAAAACTCCTTTTTACGCCACCATGGGAGGTCAGGTAGGAGACTGCGGAGTGATAACCACGCCGGAGGGAGAATTCGTTGTTGAGGAGACCGTAAAGGTCACCGGTGACAGATATGCGCATCTCGGTCATGTGGAGAGAGGAAGCATAAAGGCAGGCGAGGAAGCAGGTTTGCATGTAAACAAGGCGAACCGTCTTGCTACCTGTAGGAATCATACGGCGACCCACCTCCTTCAGAAAGCTTTGAGAGATACACTCGGAAGCCATGTGGAGCAGGCAGGCTCATTCCAGGACAAATCCCGGATACGTTTCGACTTTTCACATTTTACAGCAATGAGCGCGGATGAACTTGCAGCCGTGGAAAAGGCTGTGAACGAAAAGATTGTGGAGGGGATCGCCGTAAAGACCGATGTGATGAGTGTCGACGAGGCGAAAAAGACGGGGGCGATGGCGCTCTTTGGCGAGAAGTACGGTGAGAAGGTCAGGGTGGTTTCCATAGGAGATTACTCAAAGGAGTTCTGCGGCGGAACACATGTGGAAAATACCTCAGACATCGGTGCGTTCAAGATCATCTCCGAATCCGGCATCGCGTCTGGTGTGCGAAGGATCGAGGCTCTGACCGCGGCAAATGTTATGGATCACTACCGCGAGATGGAGGAAATGCTGCTTTCAGCCGCTCAGGAGGCGAAGACGACCCCGAAGGAGCTGGTTTCAAAGATAGCCCACATGAGAGATGAGATCAGGCAGTTGAATTCAGAGGTGGAATCCCTCAAATCAAAGGCTGCGAAGGATGCCTTAGGAGATGTGACAGGAAATGCGGAAAAGATAGGAGAAGTGACATTCCTTCCGGCAAAGCTCTCGGGAGTCGATATGAACGGGCTGAGAGAACTGGGTGATTCCTTAAAGGACAAGCTGCCGGAGGCCAGTGTAATCATGCTGGCATCAGAGAACAGCGGGGCAGTGAGCCTCATCGTAATGGCGTCGGATGCGGCTGTAAAGCTGGGCGCCCATGCCGGAAATATTATCAAAGCTTCCGCTCCGAGGGTCGGCGGAGGAGGCGGAGGAAAGCCGTCCTTTGCCCAGGCCGGGGGAAAGAATCCCGGGGGCATCGATGATGCCTTTGAGACTGCCAGGGGCATACTGGCAGGTTGACTTTTCACAACCTATAGCTTAAATTTTTGCAGGTATGGTCGTTAATTGGAACGGCATGATGATCATACAACAGAAAGGAGAAAATTAATGGGACTTATCAAGGCTGCTCTGGGCGCTGCCGGAGGAACACTGGCAGACCAGTGGAAAGAGTATTTTTACTGTGAGGCTATGGACAAGGATGTTCTTGTCACAAAGGGCTTAAAGAGAGTCAGCGGACGATCTTCAAACACAAAGGGAAACGACAATATCATCTCAAATGGAAGTGTTATAGCGGTTGCTGACGGACAGTGTATGATAATCGTTGAGCAGGGCAGGATCGTTGAGGTTTGTGCCGAGCCTGGCGAGTTCACCTTCGATTCATCGACTGAGCCGTCGATCTTTTCCGGAAATTTAGGACAGAGCATTCTTGAGACTTTCAAGACCGTGGGAAAGAGATTTGCCATGGGCGGAGATACAGGAAAGGATCAGAGAGTTTACTATTTCAATACAAAGGAGCTGGTTGACAATAAATTTGGAACCCCCAATCCCATTCCCTTCCGTGTGGTAGATTCAAAGATCGGACTGGATGTTGATGTGTCTGTCCGCTGCTCGGGTGTTTATTCGTACCGCATCGCAGATCCCCTGCTTTTCTACACAAATGTCTGCGGAAATGTGGAAAGAGAGTACACCAGGGAAGAACTGGACAGTCAGCTGAAGACTGAGTTCATTAGCGCCCTGCAGCCTGCTTTCGGTCGTCTCTCAGAACTTGAGATGCGCCCGAATCAGATCGTCACTCACAATACAGAACTGGAGGATGCCATGAATCAGGCGCTCTCCGGGAAATGGGGTAATTTAAGGGGACTCCAGGTTGTGAGCATCGCGCTTGGCTCTGTGACTCTTCCCGAGGAAGATCAGGAGATGATCAAGCAGCTGCAGCGTACTGCGGTTCTCCAGAATCCAAATATGGCAGGGGCAACTCTGGTGGGAGCTCAGGCAGATGCAATGAAGGCTGCCGCGTCAAATTCGGCAGGCGCCATGACAGGCTTTATGGGTATGGGAATGGCAGCTCAGGCAGGCGGAGTGAACGCGCAGAATCTCTTTGCAATGGGTCAGGCTCAGCAGACCGCAGGACAGAGTCTCTTTTTTACATGTAATGGCCATGAATCAGCCACGAATTTTCCATGAATTCCATTTAATGAAAATTCGTGATAAATTCCTGATAATTCGTGTTTTATAATCAATCTGGCAAACGGTACAACGTCAATTCATCGTCAAGCGTGACTTGAATCAAGCCGTAATGCTTGGCGTAATAGACTTCCGTCGGGAAAAACCGGCTTTGCGGATAGGCGACATCAACCACTTTGAGATGCATCACGCCTTGATACGACTTTTCTCTAACAATATAAGAATCAAGGTATTCCGCTGAATACTCCATCTCGGCACCATTGTTCGTTTCATAACAACCTTGTGGATAGAAATGGTCGCCGTCGATTCGCATCCTGTAAGTGGCTTCGCCGAGATACATCATGAACAGATCCGTGCCTTCGTGCTCATCGTCGTGCTTATAGGCCTCAATTTCCAAACTAAACCTCAAACTCGCTGTATATGAAGCAAATCCACTTTGATAAAGCTCCTCATGCATCGACTTTTCCGTAGTAATACAAAGGATGGAGGTGCTGTTCTCAAGCATGTTTTGCCTCTCTGGTTCTATTCGGAACGAATAGGAAATGCCGTTGTTGTCCTGCATCGTGAAGTTGCAATTCGTACTGTCGGCAAGCCAAACGCGATTGTTGTCGTTCACATAGTAGTTCTTGGTCTTCACGCAAGAGGTCATGGCGACGACCAACGCCATCAGAATCAAATGTTTAGTCTTCATAGAGCCAATATTTTTCACCGTTAGACATAACGACTCCGAGCAAGCCGTTTTCATAATTATAGTAATAGGTATCGGCGTGGATGGCACCTTCGCTTTCGTAATAACTCGCATCAGCCTTCAGCTTGAAGACTTCGTGATAGTAGCGACCATTAACATCCAAGGAATCAAGCACTTCATAATCAGTATGGTCTTCTCCGATGAACGGGATTCTCGATGACCCTACTCCAAAAATCTGCGCCGCTTTTAGGTAATTGTCATAACCTTGTTCATCCTCATAAGCCATGTATTGGTTTGAAAACTCGATACTTACGTCAAAGATGGGATAGTTCGGCGTGCATTTTGTGATGTCCGTCTCGTATTCATAATACCAGTCGGGAGCGGGTTCAAAACGTGTGGGCACAGGGCCATAGCCTTCGTTCATTTCCTTTTGGCGGTGGCGCGACACGGTGAAGTCGATGACGACGCGGTCGCTTTCGTGCTGCATGCGGAACACGTCGCCGTTTTGGTAAGGCACGGTGGCCAAGTACTGCTCGGGGATTTTGCCCAAATCAACGTAGGTGGGTTCCTTGCTCGGGCAGGCCGTGAAAACGAAAGCCATTGCCACAAGAGCCATCGGGATAAATGCTTTTCTTTTGAACATCGTTTTTTGGTTTTGGGATTTGACGGTGCAAAAATATGGCAAATTTCGGGACAAAAAGCGAGTTTTGGAGACATTACAAACTTTTTGTATACCAAGTACTTGTTTTTCAACTGTTTGCGTTTTTGGATTACAACATTTCTTTTATATCAACAAGTGAAATATTCCCAAAAAATGTGTATTTTTGCACAAACTTAATAATACGTTAAAAATGAGCCAGCCTTACACAAACATTAACATCAACCCTAACAAAAAGAAAATCGGGCATTATGTCCTTTGGGCCGTTTTAGTCTTTTTGGCCATCCTGGTCTTCTCCTCCTCGTTCTACACCATCCGCTCCACCGAGCGCGGCGTGCTCTCCACCTTCGGCAAGATGAGCGACGACGTGATTGACGACGGCCTCCACATGAAGATTCCCTTCATCCAGACCGTCAAGCGGGTGAACGTGCAGCAGAAGAAATTCGACGGCAAGGAGAACAGCTACACGCGCGACGTGCAGACCTCGGAAGTCGAATACACCATCAACTACGACCTCGTGCGCGAGAACGTCAGCAAGCTGATGAAGAACGTCGGCGACGACTACCACAACCGCGTCGTAGTGCCCTTCATCCGCTCGGCCATGAAGGAGTCATTCGGCAACTTCGCCGCCACCGAAATCGTGGAGAACCGCGACGCCGTGCGCCGCGAGATCGAGCAAACCTTGCGCGAGACCTTGGACGGCAACTACTTCATGAACGTCCAGTTCCAGCTCGTGGACATCGACTTCGACGACGACTTCGAGAACGCCATCAAGGAGAAGCAGGTGGCCGAACAAAACGCGCTGAAGGCCAAGAACATCACCATCCAAGTGGAGGAACAGGCCAAGCAGACGCGCATCAAGGCCGAGGCCGACGCCGAGGCCATGCGCATCAAGGCCAACGCCTTGGAGAGCAACCCCAAGTTGGTGAACTACGAAGCCGTGCAGAAATGGGACGGCAAGCTGCCTCAATACATGCTCGGCAACACCGTGCCTTTTATTGACTTGAAATAACTACAGACTCACAAGCTACTAACCATGAAAAAACTCTTCCTAATCCTCGCCCTCCTGGCGGGCACGTTCCATTGGGCTTTTTCAGCCCCTCTTAAAAACATCCCGGTTCGCCTCAGCCAACCCGATGGTCAGGTCATCGAATGCTTTGCCTCGGGCGATGAGTTCTACAACTACCTGCATGATGCCGAAGGCTTCACCATAATAAAAAGTGAAGACAGCTACTACTGCTATGCCATGCGCGACAGCAAAGGCGAGGTAGTCGCCTCTCCCTATCGCGTCAATAGTGTCGACCCTGCCGAGGTTGGGCTTCAACCTTATGTGAAGATCTCTGAAGCAGCCTATCAGCAACGTCGCTTTGAGCGCGAGCAGCACATCAAGCCCATCAAACGGCCCAAGGACCGCGAGATGAATCATGGCATCTACAACAATCTGGTTGTCTTCATCCGCTTTGCTGGCGACACCTATCACACCACGCCATTCTCAACCGTCGACTCGATGTTTAACGCCTCAAACTATGAGTCCATCTCGCTGCGCAACTATTTCCATCATGCCTCGTATAACCAACTCGACATCCGCTCCTATTGCTATCCCGAACCCGACGGCGAAACCATTCTCTCCTACGAGGACATCTACCCGAAAGAATACTACATGCCCTTCGACCCTGTGACCAATCCTATGGGCTATCATGATGGAGAAACTGCCGAACGCGAGTTCTCCCTGTTGGAGCGTGCCATCTATTATGTGGCCGACCAAGTGCCCGACACCCTCAACCTTGACTACAATGACGATGGTTTGGTCGACAATGTGGTGTTTGTCATCAAAGGCCAGCCCGGTGAATGGGCTTCTTTGCTTTGGCCCCACCGCTGGTGCATCTACGATCGTTATGTCCCTCTGAACGACTTGCAAGTCTTCGACTTCAACCTACAACTTGAAATCGGCGGCTATTTCAACGTCAGCACGCTTTGCCATGAGATGAACCATTCATTGAGTGCGCCTGACTTGTACCACTATAGCGATGGCCCCGACCCGGTAGGCCCGTGGGACCTCATGTGCGGCACCACCGAGCCTCCGCAACAGATTGGCGCCTACATGAAATGCAAGTACGGCAACTGGATCGATGAAATCCCCATCATCGATGCCTACGGCACCTACGAATTGGAGCCCGTCTCATGGGAAGGCAACCGCCGCAATGCCTTTATGATTGGACTGACCTCCGACCAGTATCTCTGCATCGAATACCGCAACGACCACGACTTGTTCGACTCGAACCTACCCAATGGCGGACTGCTGATTTACCGTATCGACCTCCGTTTCGACGGCAATGCGGGGTATAACGGCTACAACCAATTCGACGAGGTCTACCTCTTCCGTCCTAACGGCGATGCAAACAACGCCGGCGACCTCAACCAAGCCAACTTCTGTGCCGAACGCAATAGGACAGAATTCAACCAATACACCAACCCCGGCCTCTTCCTCACCAACGGACAACCCATCGACTGGCAAGGCTCCATCTACGACATCAGCGCCAAAGGCGACCGCATGAGCTTCACCTATGGCCCGTTGAACCATCTGCCGGCACCAACACATTTCATTGCCCATGTCAACAGCCTGTCGCATCAGGTAGAGCTGTCGTGGAACGCCACTCCCGACGCCAACGGCTACAACGTCTATCGTGATGGCATTGAAGTGGCCTCGCAACTGACGGACACCTGTTTTGCGATTGCCTATACCAATGACGACCGTGGCTACCATACCTATTCCGTGGCCTCCTATCAGAACGGCACATTGTCAGACCTCGCCGAGCAATGGGTCATCATAGGCAACTACGAGACCATACATCTCTCCATCACGTCCGATTCTCCCTTTGGAACCAAAGGTGGTGAGCTGGAAGCTAACTACAACCTGCCAGAGGCAAAGACCGAGCATCTCACCATTTATGAAGGCACGCAGGCTGAGACCGACTTGTACGTACCCGCCAACGCCGAAATCACTTTCAATTGGAATGCCGGTTTCGACCCAGCAAGCACGGGCATTCATGTGCGAGCCACATGCTTGAACGCTTCGGGAGAGGAAACCATTTTTGACATTGAAGCACCCATCTCAGGCTGCATTGCCACACATACCGTGGCCGATACTGGCTTGGGAGTGATTCCTCCACAACACCTGACGGCCATCTCCGATGGTCAACGCATCCAGCTCAGCTGGACCGTTCCCACCGAAAACCACAATTTCGACATCTATCGTGGCGACAGGAAAATTGCCGCTCAAGAAGGCTACGGCTATCTCGACGACAGAATCATGCGCTCGGGGACCTATCACTATCATGTGGAGACCACCCTCAATGGCATTTCGACTTGGAATCCGGAGCAAAGCGTGCACGCCAACGTGATGAACTACTATTGCGAACCGCCACAAAACCTTGAAGGCACCTACGACAACGGTCAAGTGGAGCTAAGCTGGGAAGCCCCCGAGTTTTTCGGACATGGCCTGTTGGCTTACGACGACAACCGGTTCATCAGCCAAATCGGGTCGAGCAACCACAAGTGGGGCATCAGGATAGAACCCGAACTCCTTGCGCACTTCGAAGGCCATCCGCTCACGCACATCGAATTGTTCGATTGCTCCACCGGACATTTCACCTTCACCATCTACAATGGCGAGTTGACCAACAGCAACACCACCCTCTATGTGCAGGAGCGCGACATGGAAGCCAGCTATGGCTTCGTGAAATTCGCCCTTGACGAACCCGTCGCTTTCGACCCCACACTCCCTTTGTGGATCTGTGTCTCCACGTCGGGCACCAACAAACCCATCCCCTGCTGCGATTACGTTGGCGAGGGCAACAGCTGTCTGATCAAGCAAGGCGCTTTCTGGAAACCTGCCACAGAGTTCAACCAATATGTGTCGTGGATGCTGCGTGGCTATACCAGTCCAATTGACGGCAGCGGCGACTTCGCCTATAACGTTTATTGGGGTCCGGAGGAAGGCGGCGAACTTCAGTTGGTATTGGGCTATGAGGCCCTCACGGCCACACAAGCTAACTACAGCACCACGGAGGACCAAAGGTACAACGTCACCGCCCTATGGGACGGTCGCGAGACCGAACTCTCCAACACCATCTATCTCGGTCCCACTGCAAGCATCGAGGAGAGCGCGACCGACGACGATGCCCTTGTGGTCTATCCCAACCCCGTCGGCGACCAACTCACCCTGAAGGGCGAAAGACTAAACCACGTCAGCCTCGTTTCCATCACGGGAGCCACCGTTTTCGACAGCGACATCACCGGCAACGAGATTATGATTGGCATGACAGGACTACCCCAAGGCCTTTATCTGCTGAGGGTTTGCACCGACGATGGAGTGAAAGTCAACAAGGTGGTGAAACGGTAATTGGGCAGTTTAATACTTATAGTTGACCATCACCTCGAAGCTCCTTCCGGGCATGGCGCGCCAAATGACGTTTTGGTAGTCCTTGTCGGTGAGGTTGTTGCAGCGCAGTTCGAGGCGGAACTTCTTGATTTGCTTGCCGATGGCTATATGATGCAGCACATACGAGGGCAGGTCGTAGGCGAAAAACTGCTCCTCGCTGTAGGACGTGCTGCGCCGCCCGGTGATTTCCACCGTGTAGCTCAGGTTCCATGTCTTCCATTGCGTGTTGAGGAAACAGTTGGCGTGATGGCGCGGGATGTAGATGAGCTGCTTGCCGTTGGTGCCTTGCGCAAAGGCCTTCTCGCTCTCGTCGGTGGTGACGGTGAAGACGTAGTTGCCCGACAGCGTGACTTTCCAATTCTCCTTGACAAACGCCGCGTCAATGTGGTTCTCAATGCCCCGCGCAAACACCTTCGACACGTTTTCGGGTACCCAATAGCGGTACGAGGTCGGCATCCACTGGATCCAGTTCTTCACGTTGGAGAGGTAGCCGCCCGTGCGTAAGTCGAGCTTGAAAGGGCCTTTTTGGAAGCCGCATTTCACGGCCAAGTCGAGCGTGCGACCGTCTTCGGGCAAGAGGTCGGGATTGCCGCCCGGGTACCAATAGAGGTCGTTCAGCGAAGGGTTGCGGTAGTTGTGGCTGTAGCCCAAGGTGAGGCTCAAAGGCTTGTAGAACGGCATCTGGTATGAGAATGTCGCCGTCGGGAAAAGGCCCATCGGGTGGCCGTCGGTCCAGTCGTAACGGGCGGTGAGGTTGAGGTTGGCGCAAGGGAAAGGCTCGCCGTTGACAGCGGCATAGGCCGACACCACGTCGCGCCGTTTCGCGCCTTCGTAGTTGTTGCTCCTCACACGCTCGTCGTCCCATTGCAGCTTGGCTTTCAGCGTCCAACTTTTGTAAAGCTGTTGTTCCACGTTGGCGATTTGGTGCAGCACCAAGGCCTTGTTCTCCGAGTTGATGTAGGTCACCACGTCGTCCGTCACGGGGTTGCGCGTCTCAAGGAAATAACGTTGGTTCTCGACGAAGGCCGCCGACTTCAGTTGCAGGCTGCCCGTCGCCCAAAAGGTCTTGAACGACACGAAGTTGCGCGAGAAGTTGTCTTTCGTCCACTCCTCCGAGTTGATATTGCCCACGTTGGTCATGATGGGCGGCAGGTTGCGGTGGTTCCACTGATCCCACGAGGAGAGCGATATAACGCTGTTTTTCAGCATGATGCTGATTTCTGGCATCACGCCGTAGTCGACGAAATCGGCGTTGCGCTGCGTCATCTTGGGATGGCCGAATTGGGCGTGGTTGACGTATTCGAAGTCGTTGTCCGACGAGTTGCGGTAGGCCTTCACGCGAAACGAGAACCGCTTGCCGTAGTTGCCCACGGTGACGAAACTGCCCCATGTATTGAAGCTGCCGAAGGTCTGTTTCAAGTCGAGCAAGAGGCCGTCACCGAAACGGCTCTTGTTGTCGATGTTGACCGAGCCGCCCAAGCCGCCGCTGTTGTCGGAGGTGCCGCTGCCCCAGTTCAGCCCGATGTCGTCGGCCAAGAAGACGGGGATGGTGCTGAAGTCGACCTGGCCGAGGTTGGGCGCGTTGAGTTGGAAGCCGTTCCAAAGCACGAGGGTGTGACTCGCCGTCGTGCCGCGAAACGAGGCCGTCGACGTGCCGCCCGGCCCGTAGGTCTTGATGAAGACCGGACTGTGCTGGATGAGCAGGTCGGAAAGGCTTGAGGTGCTTTTGGATTGCAGTACGAGGGTATCCAACTTCTTGGCCACCAAGGGTTTCAGCACCTCAATATCGTTGTGTTCCGCAGTCACATCGACGGAATGCAACATGATGGTGTCTTGGGCATGGAGCTGCAACAGCATCATGCTTGCCGACAAAGCCAAAAGCAAAGGCTTGATTCTCATTTGGCGGGTTTGGCCTCGTAGGTCTTTTTCTTGCCTTGCAACTTGCCGTTTTTGTAGGTGGCCTCGCTCTTGAGGGAGCCGTCGGGATAGAAGGTCTCCTGCCGGCCTTCAAACTGGCCGTCCTTATACATGATGGTCATCTTCTTGTTGCCGTTCTCGTCGTACCATGTCGACAAGCCGTCGCGCAGGCCGGCCTTGTAGTTCGACACTTCGAGGTTGCCGCCCTTCTCGTAACACAGGATCTGTTGGCCGTCGAGTTGGCCGTCCTTATAGGTGTTCAGTTTCGAGAGCCGACCGCCACGATACCACTCGCTGACTTGTCCGTTCAGCACATCGTCCTTATACTCAGCCTTTTTCACAATCGAACCCGTCTTGTCGATTTCGATGTAAACGCCGTTCTTCTTGCCGTTTTCGTAGTTCACGACTTTCTTGGGCAGATAGGTGTTGCTGTTGAAATACTCCATCCAAGTGCCCACTTTCTTGCCGTTCAAAACGGTGCCTTCGATGGTACAGTCGGCTGCCGTGGCCGTAAACCTGCCATTCGGGGCTTTCGAAACATCCACACTTTCAATGGTTTGAGCGAACATAGGCATGGCAAATAAAGCCATTGCAATGATAATCAAGGTCTTACGCATAATCTTATTCTTTTAATGATTGCACAAAATTATAAAATTCACACGAAACCGATGCAATTTTCATGCAAATTTTCGCATCTTTGCAGGCAAAATCGCACCGACATGAAGAAAATCGAAGTCAAGAACTTTAAGCTCTACACCACGGCGGTCATCAGCATCGAGTGGAAAGAGGAGTTGCTCAATGTGAACCTCGACCTTGCCATGATGCTGAAAATGATGCGTTTGGAAGGTCTCACCGAAGCCAACATCGACTACTACAGCCGCGCCGGACAGCCTATCCCTTTCAAGAAGGTGACGCTCATCCTCTTCCAGGACGACGACAAGCCCGGACAATACTACACCGACGAGTCGTTTGAAGAGGACGACGACCCGACCGTGTTTTATGTGGAAATCAAGGAATGATTTTGGTGCTGCGGTGCAGCACCAAAATCATCAATGCAGGCTCTTAATGTATTCATCAATCGCTTTGGCTGCTTTCTTGCCTGCGCCCATGGCGAGGATGACCGTGGCGGCTCCGCTGACGGCATCGCCACCGGCGAAGATGCCCGGACGTGAGGTCTGCCCCACTTCGTCGGCCATGATACAGCCTTTCTTGTTGCGCTCAAGGTTGCGCGTCGTGCTGCCAATCAGCGGGTTAGGCGAAGTGCCCAACGCCATGATGATCATGTCGGTGTCGAGGACGAACTCCGAGCCTTCAATCGGCACGGGGCTTCTGCGGCCCGAGGCGTCAGGCTCGCCAAGCTCGCAACGCACGCACTTGAAGCCGTTCACCCAGCCGTTTTCGTCGCCCAAAATCTCGACAGGCGCCGTCAGCAGGTCGAAGATGACGCCTTCTTCCTTGGCATGATGCACCTCCTCGGCCCTCGCCGGCAGTTCAGCCTCGCTGCGACGGTAGACGATATGCACCTCGGCGCCAAGACGCAAGGCCGTGCGCGCGGCGTCCATAGCCACGTTGCCGCCACCCACCACGGCGACTTTCTTGCCGACGTAGTTCGGAGTCTCGTAGCCTTCCTTATAAGAGAACAGCAGGTTGTTGCGCGTCAGGAACTCGTTGGCCGACACCACGCCGCAATAGTTCTCGCCCGGTATGTTGAGCATCATCGGGAAGCCGGCGCCCGAGCCGATGAAGACGGCCTCGTAGCCCTCGCGGTGCATCAGCTCGTCGATGGTGATGGTGCGGCCCACGACCACGTCCTTCTCGAACTTCGCGCCCAAACGTTCCACGCTCTCCACCTCTTTCTTCACGACGGTGTCCTTAGGCAGACGGAACGACGGGATGCCGTACACCAACACGCCGCCCATCTCGTGCAAGGCCTCGAAAATCGTCACGTCGTAACCCATCGAGAGCAAGTCCTTGGCGCAGGTCAAGCCCGACGGGCCGCTGCCGATGATGGCGACGTTTTTGCGCTTCGTGACCGGGGTCACCAGATAGCGGTCCACCTCCTCGAAGCCGAAGTGGGGGTTCACGGAGCAGACCGTGGACATCAGGTCCTTCTGGCTCCGGCCGTGGCACCGGTTGCACCGCAGGCAGGGGACGATGTCGTCCGCCCGGTCCTCGTACAGCAGGTCGCCGTAGTTGGGGTTGGAGATCCAGGCCCGGGCCATGGCCACCAGATCCAGTTTTCCCTCGGCAATGGCCCGGTCCGCTGTCTCCGGGTCGAAATAGCCGCCCACGTTGGACACGGCGAAATCCAGGCCCTCGGCCTTGGGGTTGAACCACTGCCTGACCAGTTCTTTCGCAAGGACATATATGGCTTCACTGCCAGTGTAGGGATTGAAACTGAGAACCCTGACATAATCTATCTGCGGCCCGACGCAGAGTGCCGTGTTGGAGGAAAGGGTCCAGGGAGTGGTGGTCCATGCCAGGAAATAAGCATTCTCGCCGGAGACCTTGAACTTGACGACAGCGGTACGTTCTTTGCTGTCCTTATAGCCCTGAGCTACT
>CALFUE010000112.1 GCA_937916345.1 uncultured bacterium | reverse complement strand
CCTCTCCACAATTCCGCATTCTCTTTTGACCTGGGCGATATAAAGGTTCGATACCTTCAGCCCGAATTTTTTCAACACGTAGGACTTGATTTCTTCATAGGTTGCCTTGGTTTCCGCACTGGATACTTCAAGCTCTGAGATATCCAGATCCACTTCAATTGTCGTGTCCGGCTTGCGTTGGGACAAAAGGCAAACCGTCTCCACATGCCGCGTTCCAGGAAACATATCAACGGGTTTTATGTGATCCACACGGTAGCCGGCGGTAAGGAATGCGTCGAGATCACGGGCGAGGCTTGAGGGTTTGCAGGAAATGTAGAGTATATGGGGCAGACCGTAGGCGATTATCTTTGAGAGTACCTTGGGATGAATACCCTCTCTCGGGGGATCGAGCACGATAAATGATGGGGGCGCCTCAATGTTATCCAGCATCTTTAATACATCCCCCGCGATAAACTCACAGTTGTCAAGGCCGTTTAATGTCGCGTTTTCCTTTGCCGCCTCCACTGCCTCAGAAACTATCTCGACTCCGATCACACGCCTGTCCTTCCCGTCTGCAAAATCGCCTGCGGAAAGGATCTGGGCTATGGTTCCGGTTCCGGAATACAAATCGTAGATCACCCTGCCATAGTCCGCGCCACTGTTCCCGTCAAAGACCTCCCTAATAAAATCTCTCGCTGTCGAATACAAAATCTCCGCGCCTGCGGAATTTGTCTGAAAAAATGAGAAGGGCGTCACCTTGAAGGACAGCCCCAAAGACTTTTCGTAGAAATAATCCTTTCCATACAATATATCCGTGCCCTCGTCCTTTATGATGTCAGCCACGGAATCATTTTTTGTGTGAAGGATACCGGCGATGCTGCCCAGCAGCTTTCCAGCCCGTTCGAGGGTCGTAAGCTCATCTCTGAAACCTTCAAGTAGTGCCTGCTCATCTGTTCCGGTCAGACCGGGATCCTGGGTGGTTGTCACCAGATCGACCAGTATCTCCCCGGTAAAATGACCTTTCCTGATCATCAGATGACGCAGGTATCCCACATGGGTATTGTGATGGCAATAGCTCACTCCACGGCTGCCGAAATAGGAGAGCGCAACCGAAAGGATCATCGTGAAATCCTCATCGACGATACGGCAGCCTACTACATTTACGATATCGTAATGCCCGTTTCTCCTGTGAAGTCCCAGGGCAAGCGGACCGCCCTTGAACTCATCGCCAAAGGAAAACTCCATCTTGTTCCTGTATCCGAAAGCATCAGGAGAGGCAGCTGCCGGCATAAATATCCGGTCAAACTCCTCCTCGTCCACCCCGTGGGAATTCAGCACTGGAAAGAGCAGCCGCCTGATGAGTGTCTCCTTGAACCGCAGCTGATCCTCACAGGACAAATGCTGGCAAAAGCATCCTCCACACATAAAGAAATGCCGGCAAGCCGGCGGATCAAGAACATCCACGCTCTCCAGCATTTCCTCCAATACTTCATCTTCAATTCTTTTCTTTTTTTTCTTTTTCATCTATGAATGGCATCAATCCTCGAATTTCTCATTAGCTGCATTGTCCGCATCTGCGGTTGTGTCGTCGAAATCCTCATCATCATCGTAATCATCAAAGAAATCATCATCGAAATCATCGAAATCGTCATCAAAGTCATCCTTGTAATCGGGCGTAAGAAACTTGTATACACCGTAGATACAAGCCGCAACAGCTACAACGACTCCTACGACAGCAAAAATTGTCTTTAACGGACTTCCTTTCTTTTTCACCGGCTCTTCCTCCTTCTTTATCAGTGACGTTACCTTTGCAATGTTTTTTTCCAACAGAGCCTTTAGCTCATCGATCTTTGCCATATCGATATTACCTCCTAAACACATTTATAACTAGTCTTCCTCTCAAAGATATCATCTATAGTACCATATCCTCTGTCACAAATCAAGAAGGTTTTTGACCAATTTGACACACTCGGCCGCGTCCTTCGAGTAACCGTCAGCCCCGATCTCACTTGCAAAGCTCTCTGTCACGGCGGCTCCGCCTATGATGATCTTTCCGGGGTAGTCCTTCTCCTTAGCTTTTTCCACCACTTCCTTCATGCGCATCATAGTGGTCGTCATGAGGGCAGAGAGCCCGATCACTGCAGCTCCTTTGGCTATTGCCTCGTCTATGATCACCTCCGCGGGAACATCCTTTCCCAGGTCGATGACATCGAAACCGTAATTCTTCAGCATCAGCACCACCAGATTCTTTCCGATATCGTGTATGTCGCCCTCCACTGTGGCGACCACCACCACCGGCTTTTCCTCCGCCTCGTCATCTGTGGCGAGAAGAGGCTCTATGTGGGAGATTGATATCTGCATGGCATCGGCAGAGGCTATGAGCTGCGGCAGAAAATATTTTTTTTTCTCAAACAACTCTCCCACCTTGTTTATTGCGGGAATGAGCTCAAAATTCAGAATATCTTCGGGGTTCTTTCCCTCCTCAAGCTCGGAAACAGTGATTTCGAGTATCTTTGCCCTGGCTCCATCGATCACGGCGCGGTAGACCGGTCCCGGATCCTTCTCATCCTCTGTCGTGGAAGTTAGAGTTTCGGCTTTCTCCGGAGCAGCCTTCTGCAGCTTCATCTGAGACGTCTCTGCCATCTTTTGGGTGTATTTACCGACTCTGTCGATATATTTCAGATCCGCTCCCTCTCTGTTCATGAGCAGATCGGCCGCTGCTGCCGCATTCATCAGCATATCCTGCGCGGGATTCGCTATGGCAAGAGACAGTCCGGAAAGTATCGCCATGGTAAGGAAGGCTGTGTTTACGATGCCCCTCTCCGGCAGCCCGAAGGAAATATTCGACAAGCCGCATATAGTGGGAAGCCCCAGATCATCATGACAATGGCGGATGGTTGAAATGCACTCCATTGCAGCCATGGGATTGGCTCCGACGGTGGCCACCAGGCCGTCCACCACGACATCTTCCTTTGTAAATCCCAAAGAATACGCATTTTCCAATATCTCATCTATGAATCTGTGCTTTTCTTCCATGTTCTCGGGCAATCCCGAGTCTGACAGGGGCAGCAGGATAAACATCGCGCCGTATTTCTTTGCCACCGGGAGAAGCTCTTCGATTTTTATCCGTTCAAGGGAAATAGAATTGAGGAGTGCCCTGCCCTGATAGGCCTTCAGCGCCGCCTCCAACACCTCGGGTGAACTCGAGTCCAGGCACAGAGGCAAATCCGTCACATAGCCCAGCTCCTCGATGGCTGTGAGCATGCACTGCTTTTCGTCCACCCCGTTTGTCCCCATATTCACATCCAATATGGCGGCGCCATCAGCCTCCTGCGACTTTGCAAAATCCGTTACAATATCGAATGAGCCGGCGCGCAGGCTCTCCTGGAGCTTCTTTTTTCCGGTGGGATTGATCCTCTCCCCCACCACCTGAAAAGGTCTGTCCGGGGACAACTCACAGATCCTCCTGACAGAAGCCACAACCGGATACTTATCACGGATTCTCGGGACCTCCATATCGTGGACTCTGTCATAAAGTGCTTTGATGTGAGCGGGCGTCGTGCCGCAGCATCCACCTATTATATTGGCGCCGGTCTTTACCAGCTCCACACAGAGCTCCGTAAATTCTTCCGGTTCCATATCATACACCGTCACGCCGTCCACCAGCTTTGGCAGTCCGGCATTCGGCTTTGCGAATACAGGAACAAAGACCACCTCCTTCATTCGGCGAAGGATCGGTATCATATCAGACGGGCCCGTGGAACAATTCATTCCAACACAGTCCGCTCCAAGGGCAGCCAATACAACAGCCGCGCTCTCCGGCGTTGCCCCAAAGAGGCTGGTGCCCCCCGGCTCAAAGGTCATGGACGCGAGTATCGGCAGTTCTTCCGTCACCTCTCTGATGGCGATGACCGCCGCCCTGGTCTCCTGCAGGCTCATCATTGTCTCAACTATATAGAGATCCACTCCCGCCTCAAGGAGAAGCTCTGCCTGCTCTCTGTATACATCCACCAGCTCGTCAAAGGTCATGTCGCCCACGGGCTCAAGGCTTCTTCCGGTCATGGTCATATCGCCGGCCACGAGAGCCTTTCCCTCCGCTGCCTCCTCTGATATACCGACAAGCTCCTTTGTGAGCGGTACTATCTCATCTGCGAGTCCATACTCAGCCAGCTTTATCCTATTGGCTCCAAAAGTGGGCGCCAGCAGTATATCCGTACCAGCGGACACATAATCCTTTTGAAGCTGCAGCATCACATTTCTGTGGTCAGTGATCCACTTTTCCGGACAGACGCCGTTTGGCATCCCCGCCTTCTGCAGATTAGTGCCGGTGGCTCCGTCAAAAAATACAATTCTCCCGCTTAAAAGCTTTTGAAATTCATTTCTGTTCAAAATCCGAAACTCCTGTATTTATCGTGATCAATCCGGATCCACCGAGAGATGTCCGACATACAATCCGTAGACATCCTGGTAATTTCCGGTCACTTCATTTATATTATCCAGGGCGATGTTCTCACCCGTCACGGGATCCGTGATCTTGAGATAAAGAGTGTAATCACCCTTTCCCAAACTGTCGATAGGCACATTGAACCTGATCTGCGAGGCTTCATCCGGGGCAAAGAACCTGGTGTCCACTCCCGGGTCTATTGTATCCACCACAGTGTAATTGTCGGTACCAAGAATGGTGATCTGCACATCAAGCGGCATATAGCAGGGAGCGTAACCCAAATTATCCATCGTCATCACCACCGTGGCCTCATTCGAAAAGAGACCGTAAAGCTCAGCGGAAATACCGCTCACAAAAAACCTGTAGCCAAGGTGCTTTCCAATGTAATCGTAACCCGTGTCCCCGTTATAATTGTCGTCTGTACTGACATTATAGAGTTTCCATTTTTTCAGGACGGAGACGTCGTAGTCCTCATCCAGATAGGAAACATGCATGGTGGAAAATGCGGATACAGCATTCAGGAAATCATTATATTTGTTCGGGTTAACGACCTCCCCGCCATTTGGCACATATTTGCAGAGCTTTGACTGGAAGGCGAGCTCCTGTGTGCGGTCTCCCTTAGTGTCATACACCCTGTTATCTGTCCAGGGCACATCTGCGTAAGTACCCATATCTGTCTCCGAACCGGTCATACCGTCATTGTACAACCCGACTCTGGTAGAAAGCATTCCGCTGAAAGCATTTTCGGCGGCTATGGGATCCATGCTCATGGTGATAAGCCTGTAGTACGAGGGCGTCCTGACTGACAGAAAGATACTTTGATCCACAACCAGCCCCAGATGGCTCACAAGCTCCCTCATATTTGTCCTGTCGGAATAAGCTCCTCCGTGCATTTCTCCGTAATTTCCCGCAAAGGATCCCTGAAGCATATAGATGAGAGCCGCGTGATCATTTACGACGGACGCCACCTGATCCATGTGTGACTCAATCCTGTCGACGCTGTCAGGCTCTTTTCCATCCACATTTCCTTCTGCATCATAGAGGAATCTCACTATGAGATTTTTGTCGGAGAGCTCCCAGGCCCGAAATATCTCGTTCAGCTCATTTAAGGCATCATCTGAGATATCCGTATCCCTAAATCCTGCCAGATCAATCTCCACAAGCGCCAGCCTGTTCCTGTCGCCGCGGTAGCCCTCTGTTACCGTATTCACATCATTGTCACCGTTTCCAGGTGCATAGTAATATATGCGATACCAGCCGCAGTAAGGATTGCCAAGTGCCTCCCCCGATGAGATAAACTCAGCGGGAGTCAGCTCTATGTTGTGATGATTCACATATATGTAGGTCAGACCGCCCAAGGTTAAAAAACCCAGCGCCAGCGCCAGCACGAGAATGCTGACCACGAGCGGATTCTTCTTCATTTCGTCTCCTTAGATTTCTATCCTGTCAGCGACTGCGGCTCCCTCTCTTGCAAATACCGGGATGACATCTATCGGCGCGTTCGCATTCACCGTCGTTCCTCCCTCGTACTTCTTTCCTGTCGAGAGCTCTATCCACGATGTTCCCGCGGGAAGATAAACTCTTCGACTGTCCACATGGGCGCTCATCACCGGAGCCACCAAAAGATCCGGACCGTACATGTACTCGTCGTCTATATCGGCCGCCTTTTCATCAGCAAAAAAATCATAATAGAGAGGTCTCATCACGGGAGCGCCGCTTTCATGAGCCTCCTTCATGATGCTTCTCGTGTAATCTCTCATATTCTCCCTGACAAAGATATATTTTTTCAGTATCTCGTAATTGTCCTCTCCGAAGGACCAGACCTCATTGTCCTGTCCGCTGGTAAGCTGACGGACTCCGTCTATAAACTCCTCCTCGCGCTCATACCAGGGACTCCTCTCACCATGCATACGGAATACCGGACAGAAGGCGCCCCAGGCAAACCATCTGACTAAAAGCTCCTTGAAATCGGGATCGGATATATCTCCACCCAGGAATCCCCCGATATCGCTAGTCCACCAGGGTATTCCCGCCATACTCATGGACAGTCCGGCCACCAGCTGCTCCTTCATGGAACGGAAGGAGGAATAGATATCTCCCGACCAGGTGAGCACCGCGTATTTCTGTGAGCCGGCCCACGCCGTACGAACCAGGGACATGATATCATTTTCGCCCGAGCTTACCAGCCCATCGTAAAATCCCTTTGCATAGCCCACCGGATAGCGGTTTGAGCATGATAGGGCTGTTCCCTCATAGTATCTGTAATTATCAAAATCATAAGGACCGTACTCCGGCTCGGCCTCATCGAGCCAGAAGGTCTTGATGCCGTATTTATAATAATTTTCCTTGCACTTCTCCCAAACATACTTTTGCGCCCCGGGGTGAGTGGCATCATAAAATGTGGTATTTCCCATCCATGTCATGTGGATGGCATTTGATCTGTCGGCGTTTACCAGGAAACCGTTCTCCGCCATCTCGCCAAAATTCTCGGATTTCTCGTCCACGGTAGGCCAAACGGAAACCACCAGTTCCACGCCGTATTCCCTCAGCTCCTTTACCATAGCCTCCGGATCCGGCCAGTCTCTCTTTTCAAATCTGAAATCTCCTTGTCTGCTCCAGTGGAAGAAATCTATGACTATCACATCAAGCGGCAGACCGCGCCTCTTGTGCTCCCGAACCACGGAGAGCAGTTCCTCCTGGTTGCGGTACCTGAGTTTGCACTGCCAATACCCCATGCCAAACTCCGGCATCATGGGGGTACGCCCCGCAGCAGCGGTATAATTCTTTTCTATCTCCGCAGGTGTGTCTCCCGCCGTTATGAAATAATCCAGCTTTTTCGTGCGGGCAGCGTACCACTCCGTCACATTGTTCGCAAATGTCACACGGCCGATGGCAGGATTGTTCCAAAGAAATCCGTAGCCCCTGGTGGACACAAAAAACGGAACCGAGCTCTGGGAATTCCTGTGAGCCAACTCCAGCACCGCGCCTTTTTTATTCAGAAGACCATCCTGATACTGTCCCATTCCGAATATCTTTTCATCGGAGAATGCCTCGAATCTGGCGTAGAGCTCATAGTCACTGCTGCCCACCACGGGCTTCAGCTCTCTGGCGTCTATGCGAAGAGGCACGCAATAACGGTTTATGCGGTTTCTATTGCGCCAGTACTCTGCCGTCAACAGATCGCCCCTGTCATTGTAAAAGGATATCCATCCCTCGGAATTTACCACAGCAGATATCTTTCCGTTTTTTACGGTGTAGACCGTTCCGGTGGAATGATACTTCGCGTACTCATCAAAGCGGTACCAGGGATCCGTGGTATCTACGGACTCTTTTGTGATCTGTACTTCTGTCATTTCCGGGTTCTCGGTGAGCGCCCAGTCGGCCGCATCCATCTCCGCTTCCTTTGTCATGCGCACTCGAAAAGAGTCCTTTCCCCAGGTCTCGATCACCAAAAGCGACGCTCCATCCCTGATATAAAGCTTTTTATTCTCACTGTAAACCTTCATCCTAACTTCTCCTTAAACACATCATTCACACAGGTATCCCGTACAGCACTCCCCTGGAACCGGAGCCAATGAAAAATCTGCCGAAGACCGTGGAATCTCCCTCTATACAGTTAATATCCCCGAACATCTGTGAATCATTGTTGATACGCTCATAGGTTGCCATATCGTCCAGACTCCTGTAGAAGCCGTACTTTCCTCCCAGCTTGCCGTTAAAATATATGGCCTTTGGCTCTGTAAAGTAGTCTCCGTCCTCTCGCCCAAGTCCGAGACCGATATTGTAGATCACATCCGATCCCCATGACAGCTTTTTGATACGCAGCTTGTCTGTCCCCGGGTCGTAATGGAGCTTCATCAGCCCATGCTCCGAAAGTGATATATAGAACACTCCGATCCTGCCGCACTCGCCTCTGACGCAGGATTTGTCGGCACAGTCGATATTTGAGATATCGAAATCCGGAAGACTTTCCTCTCTCTCATAAAAACTGTTGCCGCAGTCCGTGCTGATAAATACATGGCCGTGGTTATCAAAGCCGTAAAACAGCTCGGGAACCACCCGATCCGAAAAAACCTTTAAGCCCCTGTATTCACCGTTTCTTAAAACTATCTCTTTTTTTTCAACATCATATATCTTTGCCCGATGAAAGCTCTCTCCGCCGTCGTGGCTCACCACCACCATGTCGATGGGGAGCGTCACGCCACCCTTCTCTGCTACACACCACACGATGTTCTCACAATCCACGCTGAGTGCCACCCACCCCGGGTTAACATTGGGCGTCTCTATCATGTGAAGGGACTCATCCAGCTTTTCGGACAAGCCGAAGGGATTGGCGAGCCTGTCGAAGGTGAGAAATCCGTCGGTGGTCTTTATCAATCCGCCGACAGTCTTTCCCCGCCAATTTCCCCGGGCCGTGATGACGCAAGTGTCTGTCTCCACATCGGAGTAATCCGCATTTATGCAGGTTATATAGCGATTGCCCTCGTGATCGTCAAAGGAATTGTCGGGCGTCGTATCAAGCGTTCTGAAGGCAAAGCCCCCCAAATCTCCTAGTATATCCACCAGCAGTACATCGCCGTAGGGCGGCGAGTAGAGGTTTAAGTGAACCGTCTCCTCCAGCCCGTCGCAGCGGTCAGAAAATACCACCACATCATCGGTAAGATTTGTGGTTTCAAACACTCCTGTACCGGTGTTGAACCACAGCACATTCTCATCAAAAGGATCTATCGCCAGATCCGTCAGCCAGTGGATGATATTTGAGCCACCATTGTACTGAGGCTTCATATATGAGGTCCGAAAACGCATCTCACCGGTCTCAAGTCCCTTTAGTATGAGCTTCCAGCTGTCTCCGTTGTCCTCACTGCGATATATTGCATCCCCCGTAGGCTCTGATATAGTCGAAACACAGAGAAGGCCGGGCTTTGAAACCGATACCGCCACACCGCTCAGACCTCCCTCTATACCCTCCGGGGTGATATCTGTCATACTAACCGTTTTCGACGATGTATCTATCTCATATCTGAGCAGTCGACCGTTAATGACACTGCCGCCATCACAGCTATAGCCCAGCTCGTCTACAAAGGCATCCCTGCCCATGACGGACATGGTTACAAAAACATATTTATCGCTTACTGCCACGCGCTGTGCCACGAAGCCTGCTCTTTTTACTCCCTCTGTTTCTCCGTCCGCAGGCTGAGGCATCTGCTCAAAGGTCTCTCCGTTATCGTATGAGATATAGAGCGCCGGACCGCGCAGTGACGGACTTCGTGTAGTAGTGACGCCTGCGGTGCCTACAATGAGTGCCCTATTATCAAGTGTCTCTGCCACAAATGTCAGATATTCCTCGGGCATGGCGCCGAGCTTTTCCCAGGTTGCACCGGAGTCTGCGCTCTTCCACAGCCCATCGGCCTGAGAAGCATATATGAGGCGCGAGCTGAATGTTCTGTCCACTATCAGCTTTCCTCCCGTACCTCGCCCATTCAGGTTTCCGTGAGCTCTGAATGGCAGCTCGTAATGCTTAAATGTCTTTCCATAGTCATCGGAAACGGAGAGCTTTCCCGGGTGCTTCTTCATATACTTATCATCCCAGATACCTGAAATAACATAAAGGCTTCCCGGACGATCCTCGTCTGTGGTGACGGCGATGGGAAATGTAGCTCTGATATCATCCATATTCACATCATCATTCAGCGGGATCCAACTCTTTCCATCAAAGCGGTATATCCCACCAATATCTGTCCTCAGATAAAGCGTGCCTTTATCCTTTGCATCATAATGAAATCCGGTAACATAACCGCCACCGGGTATCGGCAGATTCCTATACTCGTAATCTACATCTGTCATGGGATCAACCTCTGTTCTCTATCTCTGTAAGCTGCGCAATGCGCCTGATATGTCTCTCCTCACCTGAAAATTCCGTGTCCACGAAAGCACGGACTATGTCGAGAGCCAGCTCCCGACCCACTATCCTGGCGCCAAAGGCTATGATATTCGCGTCATTGTGAAGACGGGTAAGCCTTGCAGTGGCAGGATCCGAACATACCGCTGCCCTCACTCCCTTCACCTTGTTTGCCGCAAGTGATATACCTACTCCAGTGCCGCAGATCAGAACGCCGAGATCGGCTTCCTTTGCAACTACGGTTCTGCCTACTGCCTCACCCACAGCGGGATAGTCGTCATCAGGATCCGGCGTGTCAGGTCCCATATTTATCACGCCGTGGCCCTTCTCCTCAAGGAACGCGATGACTGATTTCTTCAGCTCGCAGGCCGTGTGGTCATTTCCGATAGCTATCTTCATATTCTTTTACCTCCTCCGATAAAGTATGCTGCCTTCACAAACAGCTCTAATACTCTCTTTAAGTATATATGCTTACGCTCCTTGAAATAGAGCTTCCCCACCAGTATGGAATAAACTCCTGCTCTGTTTGCCCCCCAGATATCCGTAAATATCTGATCTCCGATCATGACGGTATTGCTGCGGTCGGTGCCCATCATGTTCATTGCCCGTACATATCCTTCCTTTGAGGGCTTTGCGGCGTCACAGATATAACGACTGTAAGCCATGCGGTCCGAAAAAGATTTCACTCTCTCCTTTCCATTGTTAGACAAAAACAGCACCTCAAAGCCCAGTACATGTAATTCCTGGGCCAGGTGCCTGCTTCTCTCATCGGCGGGGCAATTGTCTCCCACCACTGTATTGTCAATATCAAATATCAGACCTCTCACCCCTAGGGCAAAAAGCTTTCTGTAATTGACAGCGTATGCGTTTTTGCAGTACTCTTTTGGAAATAGATTATTTGTTTTCACAGACCTCACACTCTTGAAAGGTACTCGCCTGTTCTGGTATCGATCTTTATCTTGTCGCCGGTGTTGACGAAAAGAGGTACCATAACAGTGGCTCCGGTCTCAACGGTTGCGGGCTTTGTAGCACCTGTAGCCGTATCGCCCTTTATGCCGGGCTCTGTATCAGAGATCTCCAGCTCAACGAAGAGAGGAGGCTCTACTGCGAATACATTACCATTGTGGGAACAGATTTTTACCATCTCATTTTCCTTGACGAATTTCAAGGCATCGCCGATAGTGTCTGAATTAAGACCTGTCTGGTCGTAGGTTTCAACATCCATGAAGTAATAAATATCGCCATCCGCATAGAGATACTGCATATCCTTTCTGTCAATGCGTGCCTGAGGGCATTTCTCGGTGGGGCGGAAGGTCTTCTCGACTACACCTCCGTTCTTAACATTTTTGAGCTTTGTGCGGACAAACGCTGCTCCCTTTCCGGGCTTTACATGCTGAAACTCGATGATCTGATAAACATTATCCTCGTATTCTATGGTGACACCGTTTCTGAAATCTCCTGCTGAAATCATAAAAACCTCCTAAATAATATGTGATTACGCACAAACAATAAAATTATACAAAAAAACACAAAAAAAGTCAACGCATAGTTAATCTTTAAGGAATTTTTTGAGTTCTTCCATGAATGTGTTGACATCCTTGAACTCCCTGTAAACCGAGGCGAAACGGATGTACGCCACATCGTTTAAAGCGCGGAGCTTGTCCATAATGAGCTCACCAATGACAATGGTCGGGATCTCCTTTTCCTCTCTCGAGTAGACCTCAGTCTCCACGTCATCTATGAGCCTGTTGATGTCGTTTACGGACACGGGCAGCTTGTGGCAGGCGCGCAGGACACCGGCCTCGATCTTTGAGCGGTCATATGGCTCCCTTACAGAATCCTTTTTTACCACGATCAGGGGGATCGTCTCGATCTTTTCGTAGGTGGTAAACCTCTTTCCGCAGCTGTCGCAGATCCTGCGGCGTCTGATCGACATATTATCATCGGCAGGGCGGGAATCGATGACCTTTGTATTATCTGTTGAACAATATGGACATTTCATGATTTCTACCTCCTAAACATTGAATCTGAACAGAATCACATCCCCGTCCTTTACGACGTATTCCTTGCCTTCCATACCTACGATACCCTTCTCGCGGGCTGCCGACAGGGAACCGCACCCGAGCAGCGCCTTGTAATCCACCACCTCGGCCTTTATGAAGCCTCTCTCGAAATCAGTGTGGATCTTTCCGGCGGCCTGGGGCGCCTTTGTTCCTTTCCTTATGGTCCAGGCGC
>CALFUE010000111.1 GCA_937916345.1 uncultured bacterium | reverse complement strand
TCCTCTGACCCATCCGTTCTCATCGGTAAGTATCTCCACGGGATTCTGGAGCAGATCAAATATAATCCCCTCCTCCTTTGCGTGATGTACCTCCTCAGCTCTTGCCGGAAGCTCCTCCTCACTTCGCCTGTATACCACATGCACCTCCGCCCCAAGGCGAAGGGCAGTTCTGGCAGCGTCCATGGCAACATTTCCGCCGCCTACCACGATAACCTTTTTTCCGCGGTAGATGGGGGTGTCGTAATCATCCCTGTAGGCCTTCATAAGATTTGACCTGGTCAAAAACTCATTTGCGGAAAACACGCCGCAAGCCTGCTCTCCCGGAATGTTCATAAATCTAGGAAGTCCGGCTCCGGACCCGATGAACACCGCCTCAAAGCCCTCCTTTTCCATCAAGGCATCCACGGTGACTGCCTTTCCGACTACCACATCAGTCTCGATCTTTACGCCGAGGCTCTTGACATTATCGATCTCCGCATCCACGACTGCGCTCTTGGGCAGACGGAATTCCGGAATACCGTAGGAAAGCACTCCGCCAGGCTGATGCAGTGCCTCAAATATCGTCACCTCGTAGCCCAGCTTTGCCAGATCTCCTGCACATGTCAGTCCTGCTGGACCAGCCCCGATGACAGCAACTTTTCTGCCGTTTTTTTTCTCCGGGCCCTTTGGCTTTATGCCGTCCTTCTTTGCCTGATCAGCCACAAAGCGCTCCAGCTTTCCTATTGCTACGGCGTCGCCCTTTATTCCTCTGATGCACCTGCCCTCGCACTGTGACTCCTGTGGGCACACACGACCGCAGACAGCCGGCAGGCTGGAGGATTCGGATATGATATCATAGGATCCCTTTACATCGTCATTTTTTAATTTCTCGATAAAAGCGGGAATATTAATCGATACAGGACAGCCATCAACACATCGGGGATTCTTGCAGTTCAGGCAGCGACCGGCCTCGGAGATCGCTTCATCTCTGTCGTAACCCAGGCACACCTCCTCAAAATTGGTGGCACGAACCTTTGGATCCTGCTCCTTTATCGGTACTCTTGTCATCAGATCACTCATCTCACACCTCCATTAAGACAATTTGGATTCTCAGTCAGGGCGTCTATCAGTTTCTGCTTTTCCCTTCCCTCCTCAGTCTTGTACTGTGCGAGTCTCTTCATTGCCAGATCAAAATCAACCAGATGTCCGTCAAACTCCGGACCGTCAACGCAGGCAAATTTCATCTTTCCGTCCACCATCAGTCTGCAGGCGACGCACATACCGGTTCCGTCCACCATGATGGGATTCATGGAAACTATGGTATGAATGCCTAACTCCCTGGTGAGCCTGCACACAAATTTCATCATGATCATGGGTCCTATAGCTACACAGTGATCGAACCGCTTTCCCTCGTCATAGAGAGCCTGCAGCTGATTCGTACCCATGCCGTGGAAGCCGTAGCTTCCGTCGTCTGTGGTGACATAAACCTCCCCTGCCACCGACTTCATCTCGTCTATGTAAAACAAGAGATCCTTTGTGCGGGAGCCCATGATGACAGCAGCATCCACACCGTGCTCATGAAGCCATTTTACCTGGGGATAAACTGGGGCTGTTCCCAGTCCTCCTGCTATGAAAACTAAATTTTTCTTCTTTGTCTCAGGAAGATTTTCCTCAACGCAGAGCTCCGAAGGCTCACCGAGAGGGCCTACCACATCGAGGAAGCTGTCGCCCTCATTGTAAGCGCACTCCCTCATGGTCGCCGCGCCTATCTGCTGGGTAACTATGGTGATAGTACCGGCATTTCTATCGTAATCACATATGGTCAGAGGTATCCTCTCACCCTTTTCATCGGTCCTCACAACCACAAACTGCCCGGGAAGACAGCTGTCAGCGATCCTTTTTGCCTCAACGTCCATCAGAACGATATTCTCGGCCAGAACCTGCTTTCTTTTGATCTTAAACATCTCTACTCCTTTCTCAATCGGGATCAGTTGAAATAAACAAGCTCATCATCAGGCTTCTCTGCCGGTGTCACTTCCGTGGCGTACAGCACCGGACCCTTTCCTTTATATTCAAAAGCAAATTCTGTCTTGATTTTTGCTTTGACATTTACCCAGCTCTTGTGAGGGAGTTCCCCTGCCTTTTTGTATTTGCATTTCAATCCTATGAACTGTATGTCCTCCACACAACAAGTCATGGCAAATCTTCCGGGAACGAAAATATCCCCGCCCTTGAACCTGCCCGGGGGATTGTATACACACCCCAGAAAGCTGACCGTCTTTCCCTCATAGTTCTTGTAGTTTTCCATCACATCCAAAAACCATATTCCATAATCGGCGTCAGTGATATCCAGCTCATCCTTCGTCATGTCGTAGGGCAAACCTATGTCGTCATCCGGGTCTGTCACGCCGAATTCCCTCTCAAAGACCACCTGGGCTTTTCTGTTCTTGGCTTTTACGGTGGTTCTGAAGGAGGATTTTGGCGTGTCATCGACACATCTGTTAAATATCACCACATCAGACATAAAAAACTGTTCAAGCATCATCGAGCGCATATTCGAGAGATACATCTGAAATGTCGCCGCGTCCACTGTGGTAAGAGTCTGTATGATGATCCAGCCCTCCGGCTCCTCCATCTCAATGAGAGGCGCCATCTCCCAGGTTCCGTTGTACTCTATGAACACCCTATCCGGGAGATGTCTCCTGTTCAGCTCCTTGAAGTGTTCAGTGTTCATCACGGAAATATCAGAGAGATACTCCACACTCACTTTATATTTTTTAAGTTTTTCCTCGTCGTACTCGTTTTCACCGTCCTCACAGGCTATTACCAACGTTTTTGAACCGTCGTTGAACTGCTCTCCCATCAGTGTGTCAAGGATCAGCGTAGTCTTTCCCGAGTCCATAAAGCCAGTGAAGAGATATACAGGAATCTCGTCCATTTATCGATCAACCTCAAACCTTAAATAATTCGCGTAATTTATCTTTTTTCAGATCACATCCTATGACACAGAGTCTTCCGGTGTAATCCGGTTCTCCGTCCCTTACCTCGTAATCGCCTTCCACCAGATCGAAGTAGATCCATTTAGCGTCTGTGCCATCAACCATGCCCTTCGCGCGGAGTATTGTTCCGTAATCATCAGAATCCGCCAGTGTCTTCAGGATATTTTCGATATCCGATCTGTCGAATTTCTTCGGGGTCTCAACTCCGAAATCATCAAATATATCATCCGCGTGATGATGATGATGATGATCATGTCCCTCGTGGTCATGGTCATGGTCGTGGTGATGATGCTCATGCTCCTCACTGTCATGGTCGTGGTCATGGTCATGGTGATGATGCTCATGCTCCTCACTGTCATGGTCGTGGTCATGGTGATGATGCTCATGCTCCTCAGCATCATGGTCAGCCTTGGCTCTTGCATCTTCCTCAGCCCTGAGCTTCAGTGCGAGGGCATCCTCCCTCTCGAATACCGCCAACATCCTGTCGGCAGATATCTGATCCCAGGGAGTCGTGATAACAGAAGCCTTCGGATTTTTTTCCTGTATCATTTTTACTACTTCATTCAGATCATCTTCGGTCATCTCGTCCGTGCGGCTGAGTACCACCGTGGTAGCGAACTCGATCTGATTGTTAAAGAATTCACCGAAAGATTTTACCTGTTTCTTTGCTTTTTTTGCATTGACTACCGTTACTAGATCGTTCACACATATATCATGGCTCTCCGTGAGATCCGAAACAGATTTCATGACATCCGATAATTTTGCGACTCCCGAGGGCTCTATGAGGATGCGATCCGGCGCAAAGCGCTCCTTCACCTCCTGCAGGTTCCTTCCGAAATCTCCCACCAGAGTACAGCATATACAGCCTGAATTAAGCTCGCTGATCTCAATTCCGGAATCCTTTAAGAAGCCACCGTCGACGCCCACTTCTCCGAATTCATTTTCAATCAGCACGATCTTCTCATCCTTATACACATCAGCAATGAGTTTTTTTATCAATGTTGTCTTTCCTGCACCGAGAAAGCCTGAAAAAATATCTGCCTTTGTCATTTGTCATCTACCTCCTCTTACATCCTGTCCGGGGCCTCAAAGCCCAGTATGTCTATACATTTTTCCAAAATACCCAGAGTCAGGTTTATCAGGGAGATATATCCCTTTCTGGTTGCCAAATCTGACTCCGTGAGTATCTTTGTCTCGTGATAAAATCTATTGAATGTGTTGGACAATTCATAGATATATGAGCATATCCTGTGGGGCGCCAGCTCCGCATAAGCGCTCTCCACGACTCCGTTGAACATGACAAGAGAAAGCATCAGCTTCTTCTCCTGCTCGCTCTTTGGTGAGAGGATAAGCACATCGTCCACGGCTCCGCCCGCCTTTGTGTATTTGTCCAGTATGGACTTTATCCTCACAATGGTATACAGGATGTACGGTCCCGTATCACCCTCGAAGGATGTGAACTTGTCTATATCAAATATATAATCCTTTGAGGCCTGATTTGACAGATCGCCGTATTTAATGGCAGATACAGCTATCTTTGCGGCGATGTCGTGAGCCTCCTCCTCTGATATCTCCGGGTTCTCTGAGACGCGGAGAAACATCTTGTTCTCTATCTCGTCCAGAAGATCCGAGAGTCGCATAACTCCCCCTTCCCTGGTCTTGAATGGCTTTCCGTCCTTGCCGTTCATTGTGCCGAAGCCAAGGAAATAAAGTCCCGTCGTATCAGGAAGCAACTCAGCCTTTCTGGCAGTACGAAACACCTGTGTAAAATGCATCTCCTGCCTCTTGTCCACCACATAGATGATGTCATCAGGCATATAATTGTTGGTTCTCTGAATGATGGTGGCCAGATCCGTGGTCTGATAGAGCGCCGCTCCGTCAGATTTCAGTATGATGCAGGGCGGAACCTCCTTCGAGTCCGTGTCCTCCTTTACATCCACCACGATAGCACCGTCGCTCTCGTAGGAGATGCCGTCGTCCTTCATCTTTCTGACCATCTCAGGGATGTAAGAATCCACATCACTCTCGCCCTTCCATAACTCAAAGGAGACATTGAGCCTCTTGTAACTCTTTTTCAGGTCAGCCACGGAAACCTTTACTATCTGCTTCCAAAGAGCGATATAGCCGTTCCTTCCCTGCTGCAGCTCTTTTGTGGCGCGCATGGCCTTGTTCTTGAATTTCTCGTCTGTCTTTGATTTTGCGGAAGCAGCAGGATATATCTCCTCCAACTCCGATATGGTGAAGGGAGCTTCCCTGGGATATTCCCCCGTGTATGCCTGATTAAAATAGATCAGCTCGGGCTTTCTGATGGAGAGTTCAGCTATGATAAGCCCCATTGGCATGCCCCAGTCACCTAAGTGTACGTCTCCAATCATGGTGTTGCCCATAAAGATACCCATCCTCTTTATGGCTTCACCTATAACGGCCGACCTCAGATGTCCAACATGCAGCGGCTTTGCCACATTGGGTCCGCCGTAATCTATTATGATAGTCTTTGTATTTGCCAGCTTCTCACAGCCGAATCTGTACACATCCCTGCTCATCTCCCTGAGATAGGAGGCGAGATACACCTGTTCCACATTTATGTTCACAAATCCGGGCTGCGCCACAGTGACCTCACCCAGTATATCGCTCTTTGAGAGCTCACCCGAGATCATCTCCGCTATCTCGATGGGCTTCCTTCCCATCTGCTTTGCGAGAGCCATGGCGCCATTGCACTGGAACTCGCAGAGATCCGGTCTGTTCGACACGGTGGCAATGGCGTATTTTTGATCGAATCCAAGCCTCTCAAATGCCAGCGATATCTCATTTGAAATAATATCTGTTAATCTCCTCATAAAACTCCTTTTATTGATTTTCTGCTGCTGTCTTTGCAATGAGATCCTGCAAAGCGTCGCCCTTCTCGGCCATTATGCTGTCGACAACCGCCTTGTCGTCTTCGCTCACTTCTCCGAGACCGTAAGCTCCAGAATTTGATCCCGTGGTGACATTGAAGGTTTCTGCGGACTGCTGCATGGCGGCGTCTATCTCCGCCTGCTTTATCGCCTCATCCTCGGCAGCCTCACGGTTTAATCTGTCGATGATCTCCTGGGCTATTCTGGCGTTCTTGGCCTCCTCCTCGGTCATCCGGGGAGCCTCCTGTTCTTCTTTAACCTCTTCTATCTCCTCGGACGCCTCCTCCATTCGGACATTCCATCTCTTTATGACAGAGCTCCTCAACGCATTTTCCCTGTCTCTTTTTGCTATTAGATCTATATTGTATCCTTCAAGCTTTTTCATATATTCTATTCTCTACACCGAAATTCGAGTAGGGCATCACCCTACTCGAAAAGAAATACTTATATTTGGATTATTTGTTGGGTTTCTTCAGCCCCATCAAAAAACTCGGCGTCTGGATTTCCTTCTCCTTGACGGTGGATTTTGCAGGCTCAACCTTTTTTATCCCTCCCGTAACAGGTGCCGCAGGTTCTATTTTTGATACCGGTGTAGTAGTGCTTACCCGTTCTGCCGTGGTCTTCTGAGTACTGCCGGACAGACTCGACAGGGTGTTGTTCGGATTGAACTGCCTGGCAGAAGTTGTGGCCATTGTAGTATTTCCTAGAACTCCCGTCAACTGTGATGCAGCGCTGTTTGTAGAAGTAGTCGCGTCTCTTCCAACGCCCGGAACAGGATTTCTGAAAGATCTTGCCTCCGCATCTCTCGAAACACCTCCCGGTACTGTATTTGCATTCCCCTCGTTTGATAGTATGCCTGTGGCGATGACAACGACCTGAACCTCGTCCGGCCTGCTCTTGTCATCTCTGGCGCCGCCCATGATATTCTTTCCTTCATGTCCGACGATCTGTTTTACATAAGAAGCCACATCGCTGGTATCAAACAGCGTGATATCTCCGGTGATATTGATGAGCACATCGGACGCTCCGGATATATTTGTCTCAAGAAGCGGGCTCTCAACAGCGAGCTTGACCGCCTCGTTTGCCTTATCGTCGCCGGAAGCCACACCTATACCAATGTGAGCCACTCCCTTGTCCCGCATAACCGACTCCACATCCGCGAAATCGAGATTTATCAATGAAGGAACATTTATGGTATCGGTGATGCCCTGAACGGCCTGCTGAAGAACCTCGTCAGCCAATGCAAGAGATTCAGAGATGCCAAGCTTTTTGTTCCTGTCAAGCATATTAAACAGTCTGTCGTTCGGGATCACGATCAGGGTGTCAACAACATCCTTTAAACGCTCGATACCGGCTCTCGCGTTTGTCTCGCGCTTTCCGCCCTCAAAGCTGAATGGGCGTGTGACGATGCCGACAGTTAATATTCCCATGTCCTTTGATATCTTTGCAACTATAGGCGCAGCTCCGGTTCCGGTTCCGCCTCCCATACCGCAGGTGACAAACACCATCTCAGCGCCCTTTATGGTCTCCGTGATAGCATCAGCGCTCTCTTCTGC
>CALFUE010000110.1 GCA_937916345.1 uncultured bacterium | reverse complement strand
CCGGACAATCCGGTTTACGGGGTCAACGATTCAAAAAAACTGAGCAAAAAAGTCCGGGAGGAGCTCTCCGCTGAGATCAGGGAAAAATGCATAGCTTACGGGATAGGAATGGCGTCGCCCGGGAGGATCGATGAGATAAATATCCTGAACGCCACCTACGAGGCGATGCGGGAGGCTATAAAAAAATTAACCGTAAAACCCGATATATTATTAAATGACGCGGTGACCATACCGGAGGTTGACATAGAGCAGGTCCCAATAATAAAGGGAGACGCCAAAAGCGTGTCCATCGGCGCGGCCTCCATCATCGCAAAGGTTTACCGTGATGAGCTCATGACGGGCTACGAGGATATGTACCCGGGTTACGGCTTTTCGCACAATATGGGATATGGCACGGCCGGCCATATTGCTGCCATAAAGAGTCTGGGACTCACAGATATACACAGAAGAACCTTTACGAAGAACTTTATCACGAACGGAGAATAATTTTGTCCCCCGGGACGTGGGTAAAACAAATCTGTCAGGGGCTGACAGTGGTATCAATTCGTATAGATTTTGGGGAAGAAGAAATGCAGATTTCGGATTTGTACGGCCAATACAGCAGGAATACCGGACAGCCGGTGAACGCTGCGAATGTGGTGCAGGCGGACAAGGTCGGCACCCTCTCTTCGACTGTGTCAAAGCTGGCTGTCGGATCGATATTTGAGGGGAATGTGACAAAGCTCTCGGGAGGAAATGTGCTCCTATCCCTCTCAAACGGACAATCACTCTCCGCAAGAATGGACAATTCCATAAAGCTGATGCTCGGGGAATCCATGTTCTTCCAAGTGAAATCAAACGACGGAAAGACTGTCTTCATAAAACCCTACACCGGGGGCAATCTGGCAAATCCCATAATAAAATCTGCACTTGAGACAGCGGGACTGCCAATAAACGACCGCACTACCGATATGGTAAACGCCATGATGAAGGAGCACATGCCTGTCAATGCCGACGCCCTGGGAGAGATGTACAAGGCTATCGCCTCAATGGACAGCATCTCCGTGGATACCGCCGTCACCATGACAAAGCTGGGGCTTCCCATAACCCCTGAGAACGCTTCTCAATTTGAGAACTATGTGAATGATTCCGGAGAGATGCTTAAGCAAATGGAAAGCTTCTTCGGGGAACTGCCGGAGTTTCTCTCCAGCGAGGAATTTTCTGCCCCGATCGCCATTGGAGTGAACCATGAGCTGCTGTCCATCATTACCGACGGCATGGAGGATACAGTTGTCATAATGCCCGATGAGGCGCCGGGAGTCTCCCACGCCCTGATAGATCAGGAGGGCGGCATGAATACCGATGAGTTCGCCCGCTTTACCCCGGAGACTGAGATAGAGACGACAGGCGCGGCCGCGACCGCTTCCAGGTCGGAATTTGTGGAGATGGCGCCCCTTAGTGATGCAGGCTTTGAGAGCCTGGAGGCGCCTGATGAGCTGCCATCCCTTGATACCATAATACCCGTTTCGGATAATATCATAGAATTCGGGGCAGAGCAGACTGAGGGATTTGTTACCGCTTCTCCCGCGAAAGCCTTGCAGGAGACGACCATACTGCCTTCGCTCGAGCCCGGATTTGAGACGGCGGAGCTCTACGAAAAGAACCAGGTGGGATCTATTTTTAAGGATGATGAGTCACTTCTGCGTCTGTCGGAAAACTTAAGAAATATCGGAGATCTCGAATATAATGAGATGCTCTTTGACAGAGACGGCAGCTTAAACAAGAATATTACCGCAAAGCAGCTTCTCTCGATAGTAGATACCGAGCTTTTGAGGAAGGCTGCCCAGACCGATAAGGAGGATCTTAACAACCTGCTCGGCAGCAGGGAATACAGGGATCTCCTGCAGAATGTCATGGAGGAGCAGTGGATGCTGAAGCCCTCGGATGTGAGGGACAAGGATTCCGTAAAAGGACTCTACGAAAAGCTGGACAAGCAGCTGGCACAAATCGAGAAACTGACCAATCTCACAGGGCAGGATACCAGCGCCCTGACGCAGACTGCGGGTCAGATCCGCGATAATATGAGCTTTATCAGCGATCTGAACCAGATGTACACATATACCCAGATTCCTCTAAAGATGTCGGGGCAGAACGCCAGCGGTGATCTCTATGTCTACACCAACAAGAAGGCATTGAGGGACCCGGAGGGCGAGCTTTCGGCCTTCCTGCATCTGGATATGGACAATCTCGGATCCACGGATGTGTCGGTGCGTATGCTGAAGAAAAGGGTAACTACGGATTTTTTCCTGAAGGACGACAAATCCTTCGCCCTCATTCAGGAACACATGGGGGAGCTGAAGGCAAAGCTGGAGGCCATGGGCTTCGATGCTACCATCACCGTCACCAACGAGGAGAAGCCTGTGAGCTTTGTGAAGGATTTTCTGGAAAAGGATATGCCGAAGGCAAAGGATATGGTTCACCGCTATTCCTTTGATGTCAGGGCTTAGGAGGTCGTATGTTTTTTCATGTGATGACGCTTTTTCCGGAGATCATCAATTCCTACGCCTCCGAGAGTATAATAGGACGGGCCATCGACAGGGGAGCCTTCGGGTTTGAGGCGGTAAATATCAGGGACTACACCACTGAAAAGCACGGCAAGGTGGACGATTACCCCTACGGGGGCGGAGCAGGGATGCTGATGCAGGCGGAGCCTGTCTATCGCTGTTACCGCTTTATCGCAGACAGACTGGACAAGAGATCGGAAGAGCACACGTCTGAACTCCAGCCACATCACG
>CALFUE010000109.1 GCA_937916345.1 uncultured bacterium | reverse complement strand
CGGTATCGGCATCTGACGGATTGGGTCAGATAATAAACTAGCGATATTAGAGGAGGGGTTTATATGAGTACAAAAAAAGTAATGAGAGTCGGTTTTCTGACCAGCGGCGGAGACTGCCAGGCGCTAAACGCCGCCATGAGAGGCGTAGTAAAGGGCCTTTCCAACAACTGCGAAAATCTGGAGCTCTACGGCTTTCTGAATGGCTATAAGGGCTTGATATATGGGGATTTTAAGCTGCTGACGCCACAGGATTTCTCAGGCATACTCACCAAGGGAGGCACGATACTCGGCACCAGTCGCGTGCCATTTAAGGAGATACGCATTCCCGACGAAAATGGTGTCGACAAGGTCGAGGCAATGAAGCAGAATTATCACAAGCTCAATCTTGACTGCATTGTGATCCTCGGCGGAAACGGAACTCAGAAGACCGCGAATCTGCTTCGGGAGGAGGGACTGAATGTCATCCACCTGCCAAAGACTATAGACAATGATATCGCCGGAACCGAAGTCACCTTTGGTTTCCAGAGTGCCATAAATATAGCAACAGAGGCCATTGACTGCATACACACGACGGCTGCCTCCCACAACAGAGTGTTCATAGTAGAGGTTATGGGACATAAGGTAGGCTGGCTGACGCTGAACGCCGGCATGGCGTCGGGTGCGGATATCATCCTGATCCCGGAGATACCCTACGACACGGATAAGGTAATAGAAGCGATAAAGAGGCGTACCAAAGAGGGTAAGGGCTTTACTATCCTCGCGGTTGCGGAGGGTGCTATCTCAAAGAAGGACGCTGCCCTCTCCAAAAAAGAATACAAGAAAAAGCAGGAAGAGAAGAAGTACCCGTCGGTGTCTTACGAGCTTGCCGACGAGATAACCAAAAAGACCGGCATTGAGGTTAGAGTCACGGTTCCCGGTCACACACAGCGCGGCGGAAGCCCATGCCCCTACGACAGAGTGCTCTGCACCAGACTTGGCGCTGAGGCCGCAAAGGCCATCATTGAGGGTGATTTCGGAAATATGATTGGAAATGTGCACAGAGAGCTGGTGAGAGTGCCTCTCGAAAAGGTGGCAGGTCAGTTAAAGAGCGTTGATCCGGAATCACAGATCATCAAGGATGCAAAATTCGTAGGAATAAGTTTTGGAGATTAAGCCTTAAATGTCATATCAGACATTATACAGAAAGTTCCGTCCGGCGGTTTTTTCAGATGTCAAAGGACAGGATCATATAGTAACAACCTTAAAAAATCAGATTTCAGCAGGTAGGTTTTCACATGCCTACCTGTTTTGTGGTACCAGGGGTACGGGAAAGACAACCGTGGCAAAAATTTTTGCCCATTCCGTGAATTGTGAGTCACCGGTGGATGGAAGTCCCTGCGGCCACTGTCCCTCTTGCGAGGCCATGGCAAACGGCACCGCTATCAATGTAATAGAGATGGATGCGGCCTCTAACCGTGGCGTTGACGATATCAGAAGGCTGATCGAGGAGGTGTCCTATCCCCCCGTGACAGGCCGTTACAAGGTTTACATTATCGACGAGGTTCATATGCTGACCGAGCCGGCATCAAATGCCCTTTTAAAGACCTTGGAGGAGCCCCCGGGGTATGTGATATTCATACTTGCGACAACCGATCCCCAGAAGCTTCTTACCACGATACTGTCCAGATGCCAGCGCTATGATTTCAGGCGTATCGACATCGCGACCATTACGGACAGGCTGACAGAGGTGGTAGAAAAGGAGGGACTTTCCGCCGAGAGAGGGGCGCTTGAATTCGTCGCAAAGAGTGCGGACGGATCCATGAGAGACGCACTCTCGCTGTTGGATCAGTGCATCGCTTTTCATTTCGGAGACAAGCTCACCCGGGATATGGCCATCGATGTGCTTGGGGCGGTGGATACTGACTGCTACGAAAAAATGCTCTCCGCCATCCTGGCAAAGGATATCACCACGGTGATAGCATCTTTGGATGAGTTGGTGGTACTGGGGCGCGATCTGAATTTCTTCGTGGATGACTTTACCTGGTACTTGCGTAATATGCTTCTGGTAAGGAGTGCCGAAAATATCGATGATCTCATAGATCTATCCTCGGAGGCGCTGGCTGCCCTGAAAAAAACGGCAGTGGAGGTAAGTTCGGACATTCTGGTCAGGTATATACATATTTTTTGCGAGCTCTCAAACAAGATCAGACACGAGTCACAGAAGAGAGTGCTGATCGAGATAGAACTCATCAGGCTATGCACTCCCAGGATGGATGTGGATGTGGAGGCCTTGAACCAGCGCATGGACGAGATTGAGTCCGGAATCAGGAACGCGTCCTTTGCTGTATCGGAGACGGGAGAGAGAGCGGACAGGAGCGCGATAGCGGAAAAGATACTCGAAAACACAGCTCCGCAGAAAAAGGAATATGAGCCGGCGGTGAGTGACGACCTAAAAAAGATCACAAATGACTGGAACATGATAAAAAAGGGCTTTGTGGGTAAGGTGGCAACCGCTGTTGCCAATTCCAACATAAAGACAGAGGACGGAAATACTCTCGTGATCGTAAAGAGCGTCATGGGAGACACCCTGACAGCGGATGAGGAGAAGACCGTTGTTTCCGCCATCTGCGATCATGTCAGGAAAAGTGTCAATGTAAAATTTGTTAAAGAAGGTGAACAGTCCGAAGGCTTGAAAGCCTCAAAGGACTTAAGAGATATGAGTTTTCCTGACTTCGGTATGACTGTCGAGGAAGAGGATTAAAAAGGAGTAAGAAAATGGCAAAAAGAGGTGGATTTCCCGGTGGAATGCCGGGCAACATGGGCAGCCTGATGAAGCAGGCGCAAAAGATGCAGCGACAGATGGAGGAGGCTCAGAAGGAGATCGAGGAGAAGGAGACCACAGCCGCAGCCGGAGGCGGCGTTGTGGAGGTGACGGTGACGGGCACCAGTGAGATAACAAAGATAAAGATCGATCCAGATGCGGTGGATCCCGACGATGTGGAGACTCTGGAGGATCTGGTGATGGCAGCGGTAAACGAGGCTCTGCGCCAGGCGAAGGAATATTCTGACGCCACTATTGGACGCATCACGGGCGGCAATGCGGGAGGTCTCGGCGGACTGGGCTTCTGATAGGCAGGCTTTTTTAGATGGAATTTTACAGCAATAAGATAAACAAATTGATAGAGTATTTGTCAGGGCTTCCCGGTATCGGGTCGAAATCCGCGCAGAGGCTTGCTTTTCATATTTTGAATATGCCGGAGGATGATGTAAAGGAGCTGGCAGGCGCTCTCTACGAGGCAAAAAAGAGTGTCCGTCTCTGCAGAGAGTGCTTCACGCTGACGGACGAGGAGATCTGTCCGATATGTTCTAACCCGAAGCGCTCCAAGCGGATCATTATGGTGGTGGAGACAACCAGGGATTTGGCGGCCTACGAAAAGATCGGCAAGTACGAGGGCGTCTATCATGTGCTGGGCGGCGCCATATCGCCCCAGGACGGCATAGGTCCCGCGGACATACGCCTGAAAGAATTGATGGAGAGGCTTGAGGGGGATGTCGAGGAAGTGATAATTGCCACGAATTCCAGTCTCCAGGGTGAGACCACGGCCATGTATATCTCGCGCCTCATCAAGCCTGCGGGAATAAAGGTCAGTCGCATCGCCAGCGGAGTGCCCGTGGGAGGGGATCTGGAAAATATCGATGAAGTGACGCTTTCCAGAGCGCTGGAAGGCAGAAGGGAACTTTGAATCGCGTGGCAGAAGCAGGAAAAAAAGGTCTTCATGCGGTGGAGACCAGTGAAGAATACAAAAAAAAGCTGAAGGCCCACAGGAGAACCATCAGGATCGTTGTAATACTTGTCGTGATCCTGATAGTTGCCGGATTAATCGGTGTAAAACTGTATCTGGACGGCAAGGAGTATACGGAATATGAGGTGGTGAATGTAAAGGAGAGAGTTCCCGGCGCAGTCTCCGAGTATGTTCCCTATGCGAAAGGATTTCTGAAATATAACCACGACGGAGCTACATATATTGAGTTAAACGGCAGCATGATATGGAATCAGCCCTACGAGCTGGAGGATCCGACGGTTTGTGTCGGTTCCCATGCAGCCTGTGTCTACGAGAAAAACGGAAAAAAACTTTATATTATGAGCGATGAGACCGCAAAGATGGGTGTGGATGTGACAGTCCCGATAAAGAGGGTATCCGTGTCGGACAGCGGAGTCGTGGCGGTGCTCATGGAGGAGGCCGGAGTCGCCCGAATCGCTCTATATGACAGCGACGGAGAACAGTTGGCAAACGGAGAGCTGTACTCAAGTAATATAGGTTATCCCATGGATCTTGCTATTTCAAATGACGGAAGGCTTTTGATGGTGACAATACTATCCATCAGCGAAGCCAGGATATCCACAAATATAATTTTTTATAATTTCGGGAATGTGGGCCGCAATGAGGTGGACAATATAGTCGGAACCTACACCTATGACGGCATTATGGTGCCCCGGGCAGAGTATCTGGAGGGAGACTATGCTATTGCGGTGTCTACCGAGGAGGTGCTGGTATTCTATGGCAGTCAGAAGCCGGAGGAGTACGCCCGCTATCCCATTACAGGTGAGGCGAAGGCATTTTTCTGCGGCACAGACCGTTTCGGATTTACATTTGACGATCATATAGATGTATACAAGCCCGAAAGCGGCAAGGTTTTTACCTATAAAGACGATTTCGACAAATGCAACGTCAGCTTTATGGATGATGGGGAGATATCCGCTATCGGAGAGACAAGAGTCAGTATTTACGATATGAGCGGCATCAGGCGTTTTCACAGCGAGGAGGAAAACGGCGTGATAATGGTAAAAAGGAGCATAGCCACTCATTATCTTTTCATATATAAGGACAGCATTACGGAGGTAAGACTAAAATGACAGCCGGAATCGTGGTGATCGTGATCGTAGTATTGATGGCGTTTTCGGGATACAGGCAGGGAGCTATTTATATGCTTTTTTCGCTGATATCATCAATCATTGCGTTTATTGGAGCGAGGGTGTTGGTGAATTATCTGCCTGAGGATGTGCCTGCTTTTTTGACGTTTCCGGTGTCCTTCATCATCATGGGCATGATACTTATGGCAGTCGCGAGGGCGCTGCGGCTGGTGGACAGAATACCGCTGGTCGGCTTTGTTAATAATATTCTTGGACTGGTGCTGGGAGCATTGGTTGGCTTTGCACTGGTAATGATAGTGCTTTATTTAATAGATCTTCTCGCAGTCGTACCGTCTATAGCTGAATTTTCAGATAAATATCTGAAGGACGATCAGATAATTCAGACGGTAAAGAGCTTTGATTATGTCGGATTTTTTAATACGACCGTGACGAATATTCAGGAAAAAGTAAACATAAAGGGATAAACTTCAAAAGCGCAGAAAGGAACATAAAAAAATGATGACAGAGGTCAGACAGATGGTTTTTACAGAGGAGAGAGCACTGTTTGGATTGGATCACTTACATATTACGGATTGTGTTTTTGAGAAGGGTGAGTCTCCCCTGAAGGAGGCAAAGGATATCAGCATGGACAGGTGTCTTTTCAGGTACAAGTACCCGCTTTGGTATACCTCAAATGTTCATGTGAGACAGGCTACCTGGTTCGAGGACGCCAGAGCCGGAGTGTGGTATGTGGATGATATAGGAGTGGAGAAATGCCTGATCAAGGCGCCGAAAAACTTTCGCCGGGTAAAGAATTTATATATGGAGGAGGTGACCTTTACCAACGCGAAGGAAACGCTTTGGAGCTGCGATGATGTCACCTTAAAGGATGTCCGTGTAAAGGGTGATTATTTTGGCATGAACTGTACCTCCATCAAGGCAGATTCACTGGTTTTGGACGGAAATTACTCCTTCGACGGAGTGAGGGATCTGAACATCACCAATTCCCATCTCATCTCAAAGGACGCCTTCTGGAATTGTGAGAATGTGGTGGTGGAAAACAGCTTTATCACAGGTGAATACCTGGGGTGGAACTCAAAGAATGTCAATCTGATAAACTGTGTGATCGAGAGCCTTCAGGGTATGTGCTATATCGATAATCTTGTGATGAAAAACTGTCATCTGATCAATACGACACTTGCCTTTGAATACTCACATGTGGATGCCGAGATCGATAACCGCATCGAGAGCGTGCTGAATCCCGTTTCCGGAGAGATACGCGCGAAGGAGATCGGGACACTCATCATTCAAAAAGACAGGATCGATCCGGGACTGACACATATCAAGTGCGATTCAATAGAAAACAAGACTGATATAGTGGACTGGTCTATGGTGATGTGATGGGAAGATATGATTTTGATACCGTGCCGCCACGTCGCGGCACGGATTCAACGAAGTGGAATATTTTAGACACGGAGTTACCTATGTGGGTGGCTGATATGGACTTTGTGACAGCGCCGGAGATAAATGAGGTACTGAGTGAGCGCGCGGCTCGCGGCGCCTTTGGCTACGGCGAGGTGACGGATGATTGGTACGACGCTTACATATCATGGTGGAGGGACCGCCATGGCTTTACGATGGACAGGAATGGCCTGATATTTACCACTGGAGTTATTCCTGCTATTTCCAGCACTGTCAGAAAGCTCACCTCACCCAATGAAAATGTTGTGATACAGACCCCTGTATACAATATTTTTTTCAATTGCATTTTAAATAACGGCGCGAGAGTATCAGAGAGCCACCTAACTTATAAGGGCGGCAGGTATACCATGGATTTGAAGGATCTGGAGAAGAAGTTTGCGGATCCTCAGACCACTCTTATGCTACTCTGCAATCCCCATAATCCAACGGGAAATATTTGGGATGAGGAGACCCTCGGCAGGATCGGTGAGATGGCGGATGAGTATGGTGTCACTGTGCTGTCCGATGAGATACACTGTGATATCACGACTCCTGGTTATTCTTATGTCCCCTTTGCATCGGTGTCGGAGACGAATGCAAAGGTTTCAGTCACGGCCATATCTCCCACAAAGGTATTTAATCTGGCGGGCTTGCAGACCGCAGCGGTCTATGTGCCGGACAAGGCGCTCAGGCACAAGATCTGGCGGGCGTTAAACACGGACGAGGTGGCGGAGCCTAATTCTTTTGCCGTGCCCGCAGCGGTGGCAGCATTTAATCTGGGTGGCGCATGGTGTGATGAATTACGGGAAAAGATAGAGGAGAACAGACAGCGGGTCGCTGAATTTATAAAAACCGAGATGCCCCGTCTCAGGCTTATCGACGGTTATGCTACTTATCTGTTGTGGATAGATGTGAGCGGAGCCGGTCTTAGCGGAGCTGATTTTGCCCACAGGCTCAGAAGGCGCACGGGGCTTTTCGTGAGCCGCGGAAGTATCTATGGAGAGCGGGCGGGCAGGAGCTTTATCAGGCTGAATGTCGCCTGTCCGACTGAGATACTGGAGGATGGGTTGAACCGCCTCAAGAGCTTTTATGACTGCCTTTAAGAGATAAAGCCTCCGGCGGGATGCGCGCAGTTTAATGTGAGGTAACATTATGAAGAAATTCCTGGTGGTTAATGACGATGGAATAATGGCGGACGGTATTATACGCTTGGCGAGGGCTGCGAGAGAGTTGGGAGAGGTGTGGGTCGTGGCGCCGGCGGGTGAGCGCAGCGCGGCGAGTCACAGCATCAGTCTCCGCACACCCTTAGACATTTATCCCGTGGATTTCCCGGTGGAGGGAGTACACGCCTTTTCCTGCAGCGGTACACCTGCAGACTGTGTGCGTGTGGCTGTCCATGCCATCATGGATGAAAAGCCGGATCTGCTCCTCTCAGGCGTGAACAACGGCTATAATACGGGTACTGACGCCCAGTATTCCGCGACGATCGGGGCTGCCATGGAGGGAGCATTTCAGGGGATCAGATCAATCGCGGTCTCAAAGGCCTATGATGGGCTTTACGAAGTGACGGACGCGCTGCTTCCGGAATTGTTGAAAGAATACCGGGATTATGCCCTGGGATATATGCAGATAGTCAATATCAATATTCCTGGCTGCCCTATTTCTGAGTACAAAGGCATTCTGCGGGATCGCGCGCTCTCACACAGCATGTTTTTCACTGACACTTACGGCAAGACGGAGGATCTCCCAGGGGGAGGGATACGGTATTCCGTCATAGGAACCTATCAGGAAAAGGCCGAGGAAGGCTCGGATATCCATGCTCTTCTGAATAATTATATCTCTGTAGGGGTTGTTACGAATCTGTTATAAAGTAATCATGAAAATACCATCGGACTGGGATAAACCAGGCAAAGAAAACGCAGATCGCGTGAGACTTTTTCACGCGGAAAGATATATAGGCAGATCGGAAATTTTAGGGGAAGTAACCATCCCTTACAGATTTTTTGTTCCAAATGTAAGGGCGACCGGGGAGAAGTTTCCTCTGGTGCTGTATCTACATGGCGCGGACGCTGTGGGGATGGATAATGAGAAGCAGCTCGCTATTCATGATATCGGCACCGTATTCGCTGCGGAGAGCCGTCAGAAGTACGCTCCCTGCTATATTCTGGCGCCACAGTACCACCGTGGCACCCATTGGGCAAAGGATGGTATGCCGGAGGTTCTCCACACCTTTATCGAAGCCTTCATCGGGAAAAATCCAATGATCGACAGAAACAGAATATATATTTACGGTTACAGCGCAGGCGGGATCGGCACATTCCGCCTGATAAAAAGCTACCCGTCGTATTTTGCGGCGGCACTTCCCATCTGCGGTGCCACCATTGGCAGCGATTATGGAAAGCTGTCGGGGACACCCATGTGGATGTTTCATGCCATCGATGATTTGATCGTGCCCGCGGGAGATCGCCTTTACGATGTGTCGGAAAACGAATATCACGGCTCCCATTCCATCTGTGAAAAGCTGGGGCCTGTCATGGGAGAAGCGCTTAAATACACGGAATATAAAAGAGGGTATATGACAAAACATTACGCCATAAACCCTCATTGCACATGGGTTCCGGCAGGTGAGTGCGAGGAAGCCCACAGATGGTTATTCAGTCAAAAAAGGTGATCATTCTGCGTCGATAACCAGACTGTCAGCATTGTCCTCACCGAAGGTCGATGCCAGAGTATCGGAGTAGGCCTGGTGGAAAAATTTCTCGTTGCGCAGGGTCCTGATCTCATCGTTCAGCCAGCTGAGTAGAGTCTCATTTCCCTTGGTTACGGCCGGAGCGATGGTGTCTACATCTCCGAAGGCCGGTATTCCCACTACAAACTCAGGATTCTCACTTGCCATCATGATAACATCGGTATTGTCGTTTACGAAGGCTACAGCGGTGTACTCATAGAATGCATTGGTTCCGTCCTCTCTGGAGCCGTAGCTCATGATTTTCAGATTCGGGTAGTTGTTCTTTAAGTAGGTCTCACCGGCCGTTCCTTTTAACGCGATGATGGGCTCATTCTCAGCGATCTCGGAAAGACTGGTGATGACATTGTCCTGACGGCAGAGCAGCCCGAGGGAAGTTTTCATATATGGAAGGGCGAAATCGACCCTCTCCGCTCTCTCGGGAGTAACGGTAAAGTTTGCGATGACGATATCGCACTTTCCGTCCTCGAGAGTCGTAAGTCTCTCATTTATATTGACGGGGATCAGATTTGCGGTGACGCCGAGGTCTTCTGCGACTCTGTTTGCCAGCTCTATATCGTAGCCCGTGAGCTCGTCGTTTTCGTTCAGATATCCGAAGGGCTCTTTATTATTGTAGACTCCGATGTTGATGTAGCCGCTTTTCTCGATATCACTCAGGGTGCGGTAGATCTCAGAGCTGCCGCACCCGTTGATGGCTGTGGCAGTAAGCAGAACTAACAATAGCATTGATAATAATTTTTTCATAAATACACCTCATCTGAAAAAAGATATGGCAAAAATTATATGTCAAAATTATTGAAAAGTAAACATTTATTTTCATTGATCGTTGACAGAAAAAAATAATCATGCTATCTATGTATTTATGCATGAGATGAGTTATGTGGCAGGGATAGTGAATACTGTGCTGGATGCCTTGGAGACCCGGGAGACGGAGGTTTTGCGGGTGACGGTGGAGTGCGGCGGAATGACGGGAGTAGTCCCTGACTATCTTATTAAGTATTACGGCACGGCTACAAAGGATACCTTATTAGAAGGGAGTGAACTCGTGGTGCGGGTAGTTCCTGTTTCGGCGGAATGTGAGGAGTGCGGGAGTACTTTTTCTCCCGACAGAGCAAGCGATTACCGTTGTCCAAAATGTGGTTCATATCGTGCAAAAATACTTTCGGGAAGAGAATTCAATGTGGTAAATATGGAAATTCTACCCCGATAAAGCCCGTAAAATAGCGGCTTCAAAAAAAGTTTAAATTTTTTGAAAAAAGTTGTTGACAAACCATTTTATTCTTGATATTATGACAAAGCTGTCGCGTTAGAGAC
>CALFUE010000108.1 GCA_937916345.1 uncultured bacterium | reverse complement strand
CATCCGTCGCTCTCCTGGGTGAAAAGAAGATATTATCGGGACATACGGAAAATTGTGACACTCTCGTTCCCACATATTTGCGCCCGTCTCAGGCCGAGCGCCTGGCGGCAGATAAATAGAAATGGAATATATAATAACATTTGCAGGAGAATCAGATATCGACAGGGTGGCGACCATAGAAACCGCCTCTTTTTCTGTTCCATGGAGTACAGCAGGCTTTTTTGATGTGCTCCCACGTGAAGATGTTATCTTTCTTGTGGCGCAAAATACTTGCCCCAAAAAATCGGAAGTGTTAGGATATATGTGTATGTATCTGTCGCTGGACGAGGCTGAATTGACCAATATTGCTGTGGAGCAAACAGCCAGAGGCTGCGGGATAGGCATGAGCCTGCTAAAGAGAGGTATTGAGGAGGCAAAGAGCCTCGGTATCAAGAGGATCGTGCTGGAAGCGAGAGTTTCAAATGAGCCCGCCTTGAGGATGTACGATAAAGCCGGCTTTAGGCTTATCGGCACGAGAAAGAATTTTTACACGAAGCCGACAGAAGACGCTTGTATATTGGAGTATGAGATATGTTAGACATCTGCCTGTTGGGAACCTCCGGTATGATGCCGCTGCCGAACAGATGGCTCACATCAATGCTGGCCCGCTACAATGGAAGCAGTCTCTTGATAGACTGCGGTGAAGGGACTCAGATAGCTCTGAAGGAGGCGGGTTTTTCATCATATCCGATTGACATAATGTGCTTTACCCATTACCATGCGGATCATATCTCGGGACTGCCGGGATTACTGCTTTCCATGGGAAATGCAGAACGTACGAGAAAACTTACCATGATAGGTCCCAAGGGGCTGGTGAGGGTGGTGGAGAGCCTGAGAGTCATAGCCCCGGAGCTGCCCTTTGAGATAGAATATATAGAGCTTGCAGGAAACACACAGGAAATTGACCTGAACGGCTATCATATCACGGCATTCAAAGTCAACCATAATGTGACCTGCTATGGCTACACGATAGATATTACGCGCATCGGGCGTTTCGACGCTGAGGCCGCGAAGCGCGCGGACATCCCCCTGAAATGCTGGAACAGGCTTCAGCACGGAGAAGCAGTGGAGTACGAGGGTCGTACATTCACGCCGGGTATGGTGCTCGGACCGCCCCGTAAGGGAATAAAAGTTACCTACTGCACCGACACACGTCCCACCGAATCTCTGGTCAAAAATGCCGCAGGGTCGGATCTTTTGATATGCGAGGGCATGTATGCGGAGCCCGAAAAGCAGCAGAGCGCCAAAGAAAAAAAGCATATGACATTCTATGAGGCGGCGCATGTCGCAAAGGACGCAGGGGTAAAGGAGCTCTGGCTTACCCATTTCTCCCCCTCTCTGGTGGCGCCTCATCAGTACATGAGAGATGTGGAAAAGATATTCAAGAATGCCTTCCTCGGAAGTGACGGGCGGCTTCTGACTCTGAATTTTCCAGATTAAGGATTACAGACCATGAGCAAAAACCGTATTGTAGCCATTTTCATAACGGTAGCCATCGCGATCCTCGGTGTGTTTATTTTTCTTACCTTTCGTCCGGTGAAGACTGTTACCGACACTGCGGAGATAACCGAGATTGAGCGTCTCATGGTCAAAAATATCGAGACAGACTATCCCGCTACTCCCAGAGAGGTGGTAAAGCTTTACAATCGATACCTGTTAGCGATATATAATGCGGATACCACGGACGATCAGATACGGCAGCTGCTTGACAAGCAGAGAAGCCTCTACGATGAAGAGCTGCTCTCCGTCAATCCCTTTGACAACAATTATTCGGGGATCATAGCCGAAACCGCGGAATACAAGAAGGAGGGGCGCACCATCGTCAATACCACCGTGGGCGGTTCCGATGAGGTGATCTACAAGCAGTTCGAGGGCAGGTCTTACGCTCTGATAGACGCTTCTTATTTCATGCGCTCAAACGGCGGTAATTTCTCAAAAACTTACGAGACCTACATGCTGAGAAAGGATGTAGAGGGGAAATGGAGGATACTCGGCTTTGCAAAGGCTTAAAGATAAAGGAGTGAAAATCCTCTCCATAGAATCCTCCTGCGATGAGACTGCGGCGGCGATTACCGTAGACGGACGCGAGATTCTCTCAAATGTTATATATTCACAGATAGACCTTCATGCTATTTATGGAGGCGTGGTGCCGGAGATAGCCTCCCGCGCACACATCGAAAAGATAAATCCCGTAATAAAAAAAGCCCTTAACGATTCAGGATGCGCTCTTGCTGATATGGATGCCATCGCCGTAACGGTCGGGCCGGGGCTGGTAGGAGCGCTGCTTGTCGGTGTATCCGCGGCAAAGGCATTGAGCTACGCCACTGGTATACCGCTGGTGCCAGTGCATCATATTGAGGGGCATATCTGCTCAAATTTCGTTGAGGATCCCGCGCTTAAGCCTCCTTTTTTATCGCTTGTCATGTCAGGTGGTCACACACACCTGGTGATGGTAAAGGACTACGGGGAATATGATATCCTTGGGCGCACCAGAGACGACGCGGTGGGAGAGGCATATGACAAGGTGGCTCGTGCCATAGGTCTCGGCTACCCTGGGGGACCGAAGATCGAGAAGGCTGCACGACTTGGAGACCCCGAAAAATTAACGTTTCCCCATCCTAAATTCAACGACGAGAGCCGTTACGATTTCTCCTTCAGCGGCTTAAAGAGCGCGGTTTTGAACTATATTAACGGCGCGAAGATGAAGGGTGAGGAGATTGAACAGGAGGTGATTGCTGCCTGTTTTCAAAAGACCGTGGTTGACATCCTGACAGATCGCGTTGACGCGGCCATATCGGAATTTAAGTCGGAGCGCCTTTGCTTAGCAGGTGGAGTGGCGTCAAATGGTGCCATCAGAAGCGCCATATCCGGTCTTTGTGAGAAAAGGGGTGTGAGATTTACCTGCCCCGCGCCTGTACTCTGCACGGATAATGCCGTGATGATCGGGGCAGCGGGCTACCATGAATACAGAAAAGGCAGATTTGCCGACTTGAGCCTGAATGCCTATCCGACCCTGGGACTCGGAGACAGATCGGAGATCCCCTATGTATAGCGCCGTCGTACTTGCAGGCGGAAAAGGCAGCCGTTTCGGCGGTAGTACGCCGAAGCAGTATATACCTGTTTTGGGGAGACCACTCATATATTATTCCCTCGTTGCTTTTGAGAGATCAAAGGTGTCGGAGGTCATTCTCGTGACCGATCCCGCAGATACAGAATATATAAAGAGTGAGATCTTAAAAAAATACGGCATCATAAAGGTTGCGGCATTTGCTCCCGGTGGAAAAGAGCGCTATGAGTCCGTCTATAACGGATTGAAATGTGTAAATGAGGATCATGTGCTGATACATGACGGCGCGAGAGCGCTGATCACGCCGGAAGAGATAGATCTGCTCTGCGAGGCATCCGATCGGACAGGAGCGGCGATCGCCGCCGTAAAGAGCACGGATACTGTGAAGCTGACGGATGGGGGAGACGTCATATCGGACACTCCCAGCAGGAGCAGAGTGTGGTGTGCCATGACGCCGCAAGCTTTTGAGACCGGATTGATAAAGGAAGCCTACGGCAGACTTATGGCTGACGGGGACGCTGCACTTGTGACAGATGACGCTTCCGTTGTCGAGCGCTACACCGACAGGGAGGTATCATTAATCGAGGTCTCCCACGATAATATAAAGGTGACACGTCCGACAGACGTGGTGATTGTTGAAAGTGTGCTGCAGATGAGAGGTTTTCAGGCTTAGAATCTGAAATCTCTCCTGTTGCTGTTTCTGATATCGGTAATATTCTTCAGAGCCGTCTTGCGGATTGTATCTTTTGGTATCTTCGCTAGCTCCCTCTCGATCATTTCATATCCAATATTTTTAGTCCCGGGGGAGGCGTAGTCCTCCAGATATTCCGCCAGCGTCATCAGAGCGTTCGGATGGCAGCAGTTGAGTATCTGTCCGCTCTTGCAGAGCTCCATGAACCGGTCTCCCGTGCGGCCGGCTCTGTAGCATGCTGTGCAGAAGGAGGGCACATGGTCGGTCTCCATCAGCCAGCGCACCACCTCATCCAGGGAGCGCTGGTCGGAGACATCGAACTGCTCCGTATCGTGAGGTCGCTCCTCTGTGGTATAGCCTCCCACGGATGTGCGTGAACCGCCGCTGACCTGTGAGATGCCCACCTGAAGGAGCCTCTTTCTCACAGGCTCGGACTCGCGGGTGGACACTATCATGCCGGTGTAGGGGACAGCCAGCCTGATGCAGGCGGCAATTTTTGTGAAGGTCTCGTCGTCTATGCTGTTGTCGAAAGCTTTGGGGTCTATGTCGTCCGCATGCTTGACTCTCGGGACGCTGATGGTGTGGGGTCCCACGCCATTTACCGCTTCCAGATGCTCCGCGTGCATGATGAGTCCGCAGAATTCGTACTTGTAGAGTTCCAGTCCGAAGAGGACTCCCAGACCTACATCGTCGATGCCGCCTGCCATAGCCCTGTCCATGGCCTCTGTATGGTAGGCATAATCTGATTTCGGTCCTGTAGGATGGAGTTTTTCGTAGCTTTTCTTGTGGTAGGTCTCCTGAAAGAGTATATAGGTACCTATGCCCGCGTCCTTTAATTTCGCGAAGTTTTCCACCGTGGTGGCCGCGATATTGACATTCACACGGCGGATATCGCCGTTTTTGTGATGGACGCTGTAGATGGTGTCGATACACTCGAGTATGTACTCGATGGGGTTGTTCTTCGGATCCTCCCCCGCCTCGATGGCAAGTCTTTTGTGCCCCATATCCTGCAAAGCTATGACTTCAGCTCTCACCTCATCCTGAGTCAGCTTTTTTCTGGTGATGTGTTTGTTCTTTGAGTGGTAGGGGCAGTACAGACAGCTGTTTATGCAGTAATTGGAGAGATACAGGGGCGCGAAGATCACGATCCTGTTACCGTAAAATGCCAGTTTGATTTCCTCGGCGATCTCGTACATCATCTCTATGAGATCGGGTTCCTCGCATGCCAACAGTACGCTCGCATCCCGGTGAGAAAGTCCGCTGCAGGTGCAGCCTGTGGCAGTTTTAACGGGTCTAGCCTTCTCCAGTATTTCCTTTATCAAAGCCCTGTTTGCCTTGTTCTTTTCGGCGTATTCTAGGGTTTCTCGGATCTCCGCATCGTCGATAAATTCCTCAGCCTTTATAGATTTCATGTCGTACATCTTATCGGTCCTTCTTTCTTAAAAATATGCTCAAAGCTTTAGCGCTGCTATGCTTCTGTCGTAAGCTCCTGTCAGCTTCGCGATGACAGTGCCGTAGTTTGTAAAGGGAATCCCCTGGTCCAGGGCGCACTGCATCCTCCAGTTGATCTCGCGCTCATTGAGCATGCACCCGCCGCAGTGTATCACTACGGAATAAGTGCTCAAGTCCTCCGGGAAATCGTTTCCGCTGCAGGTCTCTATAATGAGTTTTTTGTCGGTGTACTCCCTCAGCCAGACCGGAATCTTCACTGTTCCGATATCGCCGCATTGTCTGTGGTGCGTGCAGCCTTCTGCCATAAGTATTCTATCATCGTCCCTTAGCCTTTCTATGGCGTCGATCCCCTCCATCGCAGTCTTGAGATATCCCTTATATCTTGCCATTAATATGGAAAAGGAAGTCAGGGGTATATCGGCGGGTACGAGTTCATTTACGGTCTTAAAGACCTGACTGTCTGTCACCACAAGTGTCGGTTTAATGTCTGTTTTGACTAAAACACCTCCAAGTTCTGTCTCTTTTATGACGACGGACAATGCATTGTGATCCAGTATATCCCTAATGGCAAGAACCTGCGGAAGAATCAGCCTGCCCTTTGGGGCTGACTCATCTATGGGACAGACTAAAATTACGGTGTCTCCTTCTTTGATCAGATCGCCAAATAGGCTCTTTGGCTTTTCCAACACCTCGGTCCGGAGCCTGATGATGGCATCCTTCAGTTCCTTTACACCGGCGACTGTCTTTGCGCTGACGGATATGGAGGTCCTGACTTCTGTTTTGCCGCTGTTGCTGCCGTTGTCCCGCGGGGGCAGATCACATTTATTGTATACAGTGATGCAGGGCAGCTTTTTTTCAGCTACGCTGTCCAGCATCCGCCGGTCTTCCTCCTGGAGCCCGGTGTGTCCATCGATGACAATTACTGCCATATCGCAGTGATTCAGCACAGAGAGCATGCACTTCATTCTTGCGTCTCCGAGAGCGCTCTCATCCCCGTAGCCCGGGGTGTCGATGAGGAGCACCGGTCCGATGGGGAGCAACTCCATGGCTTTTTTGACCGGATCGGTGGTAGTACCCGGTAATTCCGAGACCAAGGACACATTTGAGCCTGTCAGAGCATTTATCAGACTGGATTTGCCGGCATTGGTTCGCCCGAAGAATCCTATGTGAAGTCTCTCTGAGGAGGGCGTATCTGCTAAACTCATAAAAATCCCTTTCTGTCGCCTCTTTCGGTGACTATCTTATATCCCACCGAGGCTACTCTTGTTTTCAGGCACTCGACGCAGGCCGCTGACTCGTCGCCGGTGCAGACCTTGTCGTCGTACAGAGCGTAATCCTTTCTCACTGCCACGGGAGACAGATTCGGCATCAGCACATTTGCTCCGGAAAGGAGCCCCCTTTCACGACCTTTTCGGTCCGCAGTGGCAAGCGCCGTCGTGGCGGGGAGTAGTATATCCGGTATCATCAGCCTGATGATGGAGAGCAGATAGCATGTGAGGACCGCGTCCCCCGCCGGTCTGTCGCGAAATTCCGTGTCCTTGTGGGGGATGAAGGGTCCTATGCCGCACATGTCTGGCTTGAACTTTTCGATAAATTTCAGGTCAGCCGCCAATTCCGAGGGAGTTTGATAGGGGGAACCCACCATAAAGCCGCATCCCACCTGATAGCCCAGCGCCCGCAGCTCATACAGGGAGCTCATGCGGCTTTCGTAGGACATCTCCTTCGGGTGAAGCTTTGAGTAGTGGACGGGGTCAGCCGTCTCGTGGCGGAGCAGATATCTGTCCGCCCCTGCTTCCTTTAGATTCTTAAAGCTCTCGTACCCCCTCTCTCCCAGAGACAGGGTGACGGCGCAGTCGGGGTGTTTTTTTTTAATGATATCTATCAGACTGGACAGGAGCTCGTCCGTGTAGTAGCGGTCCTCACCCCCCTGCAGCACGAAGGTGCGAAAACCGAGAGAGTAGCCCTGTTGTACACAGGAGAGTATCTGTTCCGGGGTGAGAAAATATCGATGAATATTGTTATTATCACGTCTAATTCCACAATAAAGACAATTATTTTTGCATCTGTTACTGATTTCGACCAGACCACGGACAAATACATCTCTGCCGTATATTTTTTCGCGCACCTCCGTGGCGAGACGAGCGAGTTCTTCCACGGTCTCATCATTTATTGCCTCAATCAGGGCGAGGTATTCGTTTTTTTCGAGTGAATGAGTGGTATGAAGCTTCTCGATCAGTTCATAAATCTGCAAATCCATGGGGGTATTGTAGCACTGTCTGATAATTATATCAAGTTAGTTGTAATGGACGTAAAAAATATTTATAGTGAACGAAAAAAATTTTGTCGTTCACTAAAAGCCTCCGGCGGGATGCACACGGATTTTTTAAGGAAACACGCCGCTGACGCGGCTACAGGGTTTACGAAATCTTTCTTGACAATCATAAAACTCAATAGTATAATAACAAAGCACTTTACGAGAAGGTGCAGTTCGGATACGGAGAAGTACTCAAGAGGCCGAAGAGGTGCCCCTGCTAAGGGTATAGGTCGGGAAACCGGCGCGAGGGTTCAAATCCCTCCTTCTCCGCTTCAAGCAAGGATCGCCGGTGTGGCGGTTCTTGTTTTGTTCATGAAACAAAAAGTATTGACAATATCGCGGGAGCGTAGTAAAATCTCCGATGTTGGTCTGCCATGCGGGACTTCTCAACCTGCGGGTGTGATTGACATCTGCTGGTTCCAAGTAGCCCCGAGGAGCCGTGCAATTTTATGGACAGCCGCTTTTTGGACATTTATGCGGCCACATCATGGAGGTTGACATGGATACATACATGGCAAGTGCAAAAAACGTTGACAGAAAATGGTACATAGTTGACGCAGAGGGCAAGAATCTCGGTCGTCTTTCTTCGGAGATCGCAAAGGTTCTCCGTGGCAAGAACAAGCCAGTATTCACACCTCACGTGGACTGCGGTGATTATGTGATCGTCATAAATGCAGACAAGATCACTGTTACAGGAAAGAAACTCGATCAGAAGATCTATTATCATCACTCTGATTATGTAGGCGGCATGAAGGAGACTACTCTTCGCGACATGCTGAAGAGACATCCCGAGAGAGTCGTAGAGCACGCTGTAAAGGGAATGCTTCCCAAGGGATCTCTCGGTAGACAGATGTACACAAAGCTCTTCGTATATGCAGGATCCGAGCACAAGCATGAGGCACAGAAGCCCGAAGTGCTAGCTATATAATAGGAGGATGGATAAATGGCAGAGAACAAATATTATGGAACCGGCAGAAGAAAAAGCTCTGTTGCGAGAGTTTATCTGACACCGGGAAAGGGAAAGATTACTATCAATAAGAGAGATATAGATGATTACTTCGGACTCGAAACCTTAAAGGTTACAGTCCGCCAGCCACTGGTAGCTACTTCAAATGATGGCAGGTACGATGTGAATGTCACAGTCAAGGGCGGAGGAATGACCGGACAGGCAGGCGCCATCAGACACGGCATCTCGAGAGCCCTGTTAAAGGTCGACGAGGAAATGCGCCCCACCTTAAAGAGCGCCGGGTTCCTCACCAGAGATCCGAGAATGAAAGAGAGAAAGAAGTACGGCCTCAAAGCCGCACGTCGTGCTCCGCAGTTCTCGAAGCGTTAATCGAGACCAGGTAAGATGCGAAAAAGCCCGGAAATTCAGCATTTTCGGGCTTTTTCTTTGCCAAAATCCTTTTGTAGTTAATTCTCTTTTTCAGAGGGCAAGTCTTCGTACAGAATTAGCCTGTTTCTCAGTTCCTATAACGACTAGGATCGTTTGTCTGATTCTGACCGAATCTGACAATTCGTATGGAGAACTTCCGCGCCGAGGTGGATGTCGTTGTCAGCAAGGTCTTCTTCAGC
>CALFUE010000107.1 GCA_937916345.1 uncultured bacterium | reverse complement strand
GCACCGTCAATAATCAGCGACTTACAGAGGCGCTTTCCTCTACCTGGCTCCTCTAATAACGTTTGTTTATCACGAACAGAGAATACCCCATCCGTTACAAAGCCTCCGGCTGGACGGCCTTGAATATCTGAATTTAAATCCGTCAGATGCCGATACCGAAATCTGCTGCCTCATAATAAAATCTCTTTAATTCTTCTTTGCCGAACAATACGGGCACGGGATAGACCGGGTTCGCTTCCTTCGCTGCCATCTTTGCCATCCTGTCAATATCCCTTCTTCTTATCTCCGGGATCTTCGTGCCGATGCCGATCCTTTTATTTAAATTCTCAACAGCATCCAAAAATAGTAATGCCGCCTCAGTCTCATCCATATCCTCACGGCAGAGTCCGGCAGCTATAGCGAGTTTTTTCAGCTTTGGATATATCTTTACGCCGTAGGCTCTTAAAACCATCGGCAAAAGAATCGCGGTGGTCTCACCATGAGGCAGATTATACATTCCGCTTAGGGAATGGCTGACCGCATGGGCGTATCCCACATAGGAGACGGTGAATGCACATCCTCCAAGGTATGACGCTGTGAGCATGCCTTTTCTCGCCACCATATCGTTTCCGTTTTTGTAAGCTCTCTCCAGATATTTAAATACAAGATGTACACAGCGAAGCGCCTGTCTTCTGGTCTTTTGTGTGGTGGAATTTCCCACATAGGCCTCTACGGCGTGAGCGAGTGTATCCATTCCGGTACCGGCAGTGATATGTGGCGGAAGAGTTCGCGTAGTCTCCGGATCCAAAACCGCCACATCCGGGATCAGCGGAAAATCCATCAACGCGTATTTATGTCCGTTTGTGTCATCCATCACGACGGCTGCGACAGTAGTCTCGCTGCCGGTTCCCGCAGTGGTGGGTATAGAAATATTAAACGGAGTCTTTTTCCAGACGCGAAGTATGCCGCCCAGATCCTTGCAGGTGGCGTCAGGCCTTGCTACCAGCGCTCCAACAGCCTTTGCGCAGTCCATGGCAGAGCCGCCTCCAAAGCCTATTAGTCCCTCGCATCTGTTCCTAAGATAGAGTCTCTTCGCCTCCTCTACGATCTTTACCGTGGGATTGCTCAAAACCTTGTCATAAACGCACAGATGAAAGCCTTCTTCTATCAAAAGGTCCTCTAATTTTTTAGTCAGACCGAGACCGCGGACACTGCTGTCCGTCACCAGCATGACACGCCTGATGGCCTGCTTCGTCAAAAGCCCGGGTATGTCTGAGATGTGGTTTAATATCTTTGGATTTCTGTAGGGAAGAATGGGTATTGCGACCTTAAAACCGAATTGAAAGACTCTGTCGCAGGCTTTTTCAAGAATATTCATTTCATTTTGCTCCTTTTATCAAAACCTAACCTGTAAATTTTATCAATAATAAAATAACTTTTCAATGCAAATTTTCAAATTCATCCGAGTCAGATATCTCCAACAAATTGTCAAGCTCTCTTCTTGCAGCAGCTCTGTCCCTGACCAGGATAGTCTTAAACCCGAGCCTTTCAGCGGTTACCAGATTATCCTTCAGATCATCAAGAAATACGCACTCTTTGGCCTTTAAGGCGTAACGGTCAAGCAGCGTCTCATAGATATCATCATCAGGCTTAACCTTGTGCTCGCGATAAGATATCACCGCCCCGTCCGTCATCTGCAGAAAATCCATGTGCGTGTCTATCACCTGCTCAAAGCAGTGCTTTCCAAAATTCGAAAGGATGTAAACCTTTCTCCCTCTCTCATGGACATGATCTATCCATTCCTTTGTGTCCGGATACTGACAGACACTTGTGTGAAAATTGTTCCTGAGATACTCTATCTCTCTCTCGTAGCCCTCGCACTTCTCCTTCAGGAAAGCTGACAGCTCCTCCTCCTGCATTATGCTCAGATCTTCCTCCAGCCATACACCCGGAGCGAACATTTTTTCTCTGATCTTCTGTATCGCAGCATCATCTGCGCCGCACTCCCTGAAAGACCTGTCCGGATCCCAGTCTACCAGTACTCCTCCTATATCAAATATCACATTTTTGATCATATAGTCATCTCCTGTTACATTATTAACATAGCATCCCCGAAGGAGAAAAATCTGTATCTTTCCTCTACCGCAACGCGATATGCGTTTCTGCAGTTCTCCCTTCCCGCAAGGGCGCTCACCAGCATGATAAGAGTGCTCTTCGGCAGATGGAAATTTGTTATCAAAGAATCAACAATCTTGAAGCTGTAACCCGGATAAATAAAAATGGATGTATCTCCCGAGAGTTTTGTAAGCAGCCCGCTGTCATCCGCTGCGGATTCCAGAGTGCGGGTGGATGTGGTTCCTACGGATACAATCCTCCTGCCCTCGCGCTTTGCGGCATTGATGCGTTCCGCCGTGCCCGGCTCGATAAAATAATACTCCGAATGCATCACATGCTCTTCCACAGTCTCAACAGAGACAGGCCTGAAGGTACCTGTCCCAACATGAAGCGTAACCTCCTCTATTTCCACTCCGGCATACCTTAACTCCTCAAGCAGCTCCGGCGTAAAATGCAATCCCGCGGTAGGTGCCGCGGCCGAGCCGTCATATTTGGCATATACCGTCTGATAGCGATCCCTGTCGGCAAGCTTATGTGTGATATAGGGAGGCAATGGCATTTCCCCCAGCCTGTCCAAAATCTCCTCAAAGATCCCTTCATAGATAAAACGGACTATTCTGTTTCCGTCGGGAGAAATCTCTATAAGCTCGCACTTTAGCCCGCCATTTCCAAAGCTCACGCGATTACCGATATGAAGCCTCTTTCCGGGCTTCACCAGGCATTCCCAGTCGGTGTCCGAGATCCGTTTTAAGAGGAGTACCTCTATATTCGCTCCCGTATTTTCCTTTATTCCAAGGAGCCTCGCAGGGATGACTCTGGTGTTGTTCAGCACCAGCACATCCCCCTTATGCAGATATTCTCCAATGTCAGAAAAATGCCTGTGGGTCACAACACCGGACCGGCGGTCCAGGACCATCAGTCTCGATGAGGCTCTGTCGTTCAGGGGATCCTGAGCGATCAGCTCCACAGGCAGTTCATAATCAAAATCATTTACGTTCATTATCCGATCATGCCCTTAACGCAATATCATACTTTTCCTTGAGTTTTTTCAGGATCTTTTCGACATAACCGTCGATAATCTCTCCCGTAAATTCTTCCTCTGACGGGGTGAAGGTAACTGTAAAGGCCATGCTCTTCTTTCCGGTCAGTAGCTGCGCTCCCTCGTAGACATCAAAAAGCTCCACATCAGTCACATACTTGCAGGCTCCTTCGATGATCTCAGTCACTTCCGCGCAGCTGGTGTCCTTATCCATCACCAGAGCCAGGTCACGCCGTTCGACAGCAAATTTAGGCAGTGGCTTAAATGTGCGCTTTTTACCATAAACTTCTGAAAACTCATCGATATAAAGCTCGCAGACGAAGGCGTCAAATCTCAGATCCAGCTCCTCCGCGATCTCATATCTCACCTTTCCGAGGAAACCGACTTTTTTTCCGTCCCTTATTATATCAGCCGACTGATAGGGATGAAGGAATGGCAGCCCGCTCCTCTCATATTTGAGTGAAACATCAAAGAACTTTGCCAGCATCTCGGGGAAACTCTTTAAGCTGTAAAAGCTCTCCTTCTCTCCGAACACACCCACACAAAGCGTCTCTCTCTCATCCGGATATTCCGTTAAGGGAAGGCTCTTTGGGATAAACCTGTTTCCTATCTCGAAGAGTCTCCCCGAGAGATTTCCTCTCTTCTGATTTCTGGCAATGGCATGTAACATCTGGGGGATCAGTGTGGTTCTCATAAGCGAGAGGTCAGAATTAATAGGGTTGATCAGCTTTATGGCATCCCCGAACTCATCCTTCTCATTTAAGCCAAGAAGAGTGAGATCAGCCGGTGAGAAGAAGGAATAATGTACACATTCAAAAGCGCCGAGGGAGCACATTTTTTCTTTGACGGTGCGGATGGTGCTCTGACGCTTGTCAAGCCCTCCAAAGGTAACCTCGGCACTGGCCATAAATGTGTCCTTCACATGATCATAACCATATATTCGGATAAGCTCTTCAGCGATATCCGGGTAATCCTCCATATCCTCCCTGTAGGCAGGGATATGGATGGTCAGTTCGTCTCCTTCTGTTTCCGGCGCGAAATTAAGGTCGGTCAGGATCCTTCTGATATCATCCACCGGGATATCTATGCCGAGAACACTCAGGACTTTTTTTATGCTTGCCTTTTTTGTTAATGGCTCAAGAGAATTTCCCGTATTCACATCCACATGGGTGCAGGAAACCTTTCCGCACCCTGTCTCTTCTATCAGATGCAGTGCGCGTTTCATGGCCATGACGGTCTCGTACTCGCATACTCCCTTTGAAAATCTCGCAGAAGAATCGGAAGCCTGTCCAAGCGCGCGGGAGCTTTTTCTGATATTATCCCTCATGAATTTTGCGGCCTCAAACACGACCTCTGTTGTATCTTCCTTTATCTCCGAGTTCAAACCGCCCATGATACCTGCCAGGGCAACCGGTTTGCTTTCGTCACATATCACCAGATTTGACGGGTTCAGTGTGAACTCCTTCTCGTCCAGAGTCACTAATTTCTCACCTTCACCGGCGCGCCTTACGATGATCCTTCCGCCTGCGAGATCTCTGTGGTCAAAGGCGTGCATGGGCTGTCCCACTTCATGAAGGACATAATTTGTGATATCTACGATATTTGATATAACGCCGTGTCCCACCAAAGCAAGTCTTCTCCTCATCCAGGCAGGTGACTCACCTATCTTCACATCATATACATAATGGCCTATATATCTCGGACAGAGGTCAGGCGCCTCCACCGTGACTGCAAAGCCCTCCTTCTTAACCCCGGTCTCACTGTAGTCGAGGGCGATAGGCTTCAAAGGTTTTTTGAGAACCGCAGCCACCTCCCTTGCGATGCCGTAGACACTCTGACAATCCGGTCTGTTGGCCGTGATCGCGATATCGAATATATAATCGTCAAGCCCGAGTAACGGCTTTACATCGGCTCCTGTCTCGGCATCCTCCGACAATACCAGCAGTCCGTTGTAGCCTGCCCCGGGGTAAAGATCCTCATTTAATCCCAGCTCAGTGCCTGAGCAGAGCATTCCGAAGGACTCGTTCCCCTTCAGCCTTGCGGGTTTTATGGTCATGACGCCCTCAATGGTCACATGATCCTTTGCGGTGGCATAAACCGTTGCCCCGACCTTTGCAAAGGGATATTTTCCACCTGCCCTGACATTATCAGCGCCGCAGCACACCTGGAAATTCTCGTCATTCCCGGCATCCACGGTACATAGTGAAAGATGTGTATCCGGTATAGGATCGCATGATGTCACGAGTCCGACCACCACATTGCTTATGTCACCGCCGATCTCCTTTATCTCCTCAACCTCAAAACCGCATGAGAATAATGATTCTGCGAGTTTTTCCGGCGTCACATCTATATCTACGAAATCCTTTAACCAGCTCAATGGTACCAGCATTTTTAATCCTCCTCCGTTTTTTACAACTGATCAAGCACACGCAGATCAGACTCAAACAGTAGCTTGATGTTCGGTATACCGTATTTGAGCATTGCAATACGCTCGATACCGATACCAAAAGCGAATCCGGAATAGATATCAGGATCCACGCCGCAGCCGGTCAACACCTTTCTGTTTACGACTCCGGCTCCCAATACCTCGATCCAGCCCGTCTGCTTGCACAGCGAGCATCCTTTTCCTCCGCAGGAGAAGCAGCTCACATCGACCTCCACCGAGGGCTCCGTAAAGGGGAAGTATGAGGGGCGCAGTCTCGTCCTGACCGATTCTCCGAACACTCTCTTCACGAATTCGTCCAGCATGCCCTTCAGATCACAGAGAGTAATGCCCTTGTCCACCACCAGTCCCTCCATCTGTGAGAACATGGGTGAGTGGGTAGCGTCATCATCGGACCTGAATACCTTTCCGGGTGAAACCACTTTAATGGGAGGCTTACTGCTCTCCATAACATGGATCTGACCGGCAGATGTCTGTGTGCGGAGCAGGAATTTATCAGAAAGATAAAATGTGTCCTGCATATCTCTTGCGGGATGATC
>CALFUE010000106.1 GCA_937916345.1 uncultured bacterium | reverse complement strand
ATCACATGATAGAGGAGATCGCGGAAATCTCCTGCCCCGACAGGTGATCGAAATATCTTGAAAACTACTCCATGATTGTGCTAGAATGTAAAGAAAGAGCGGACTTGAATGTGGAGTGTGTTATGAAAATAAAGAGCTTAGGTCGATCGATATATCTGATCGTATTCCTGTTACTTGCTGCTTTTATATTATTTTTCAGAAGTGATGCCTATGGCGAAGAGCGTCTCAAATTCATTGACAAGGTGAATACCGTCACTGCGGGAGATACCTTACAGGTTACTGTCAACAGATCTGACGCGATATTCACATTATCAAATGACAAGGCTTTTGTGGACAGCAACGGTCTTATACAGACAAAAAAATACGGTAAAGTCCGTATCACTGCCACTTCAGGCGGCGAGTCTGTCTCCTATGTATTGCAGATAAAGCCTAAGGCTGTGATCGGAATAGATCCCGGTCACCAGCAGACGGGGAATTATTCCACGGAGCCCATAGGACCGGGAGCCACACAAAAAAAGACTGCCGTAGCTGCCGGAACCAGCGGAGTTTCCACGGGGAAGCCTGAGTATAAGCTCACCCTGGAGATTGCGAAAAAGCTGAAAAAAGAGCTAATCAGCAGGGGATACAGAGTTGTCCTGACCAGGAAAAAAAACAACGTAAATATCACGAATATGGAGCGAGCGCTCCTCTTGAACGAAGAGTGTGACTGCGCCATCAGACTTCATGCGGACGGTATCGATAATGCTGCTGTCACAGGAGCCGGCGCGCTCTATCCCTCGACCTCGAATCCCTATGTGGGGAAGCTTTCTGATGTGAGCAGGAATCTCTCCGAGTGTGTCTTAAACAGCTACTGTGAGGCTACGGGGCTGAGAAACAGGGGACTTTCATTGAGAGATGATCTGACCGGCACAAACTGGAGCACCATTCCCGTGACACTGCTGGAGATGGGCTTTATGACGAACAGCTCCGATGATAATTTCATGTCCTCCGTATCCGGTCAGGAAAAGATGGTGAAGGGTATCGCTGACGGAGTAGACCAGTTTTTCTGATTATTAGAATTTTTGCTGGTATCTGTGAAGGTACTGAACATATATTTTTTCTTTTATATTGTCTTTTTATCTATGTATGTGTTACGGTACTTTGAATATACGATCTTCTGAGCATTGTATATTCCGAAGTAGCCTGAATTCATAAATGAAAACCCTATCGCAAGTAAAAAGAAGGGCATATGGTCATAGCCAAACATCTCAAAACAGATGAGGAGTGAGGCTATGGGTGAATTGGTTACCCCGCAGAACACGGAGGCCATTCCGACGGAAGCCGCCAGATCACAGGGGATACCCAGCAGGTTTCCGACTACGGATCCAAAGGTTGCGCCGATAAAAAAGGTTGGTATAATCTCGCCGCCTTTGAAGCCTGCGGCAAGAGAGACACAGGTGAATATTATCTTCCAGAGGAAGGCAAGCAGATCTATCTCGCCGGAATAGCTGCGCCGTATGACATCGGTTCCCAGACCGTTGTAGTCATAGGTGCCAAGCAGTGAGGTGAGAAGGACGATGATGGTTCCTCCTGCAAAAACTCTGAGATATGGATTCTCCATATATTTCCTGAATATCAGAGCGGTATAGTGGAGAGCGATGCAGAACAGCATGCTGATCAGAGCGCAGAGTATGGCAAGAACGCTCACTCTGACAGCCATGGACACGGTAAAGCTGTCGGGGCCTATGAGAGTCAGGGATACATACTTCACCCCAAGGCTCTTTGCGACGGAATTTGCTATCAGAGAGGAAATGGCACATGGTAGGAGCGCGACATAGTGCATGATCCCTACCGAGACCACTTCGATGGAAAATATTGCGGCGGCCAGCGGAGTGCCGAAGAGCGCGGAAAAACAGGCGCTCATGCCGCACATGATAACCAGCTTTGTCTCTTTTTCGTCGAGCCGAAGCAGGCGTCCAACGAAGTTTGCGATGGAGCCGCCCATCTGAAGAGCAGCTCCCTCACGGCCTGCGGAGCCACCGAAGAGCTGGGTTATGACTGTGGATATAAAAATAAGAGGAGTCATGCGCAGAGGTATGCGCTTGCCCTCGGATATGGCGTTGAGCACCAGGTTAGTACCTTTATCCCTCGGGTATCCGCATGTCCGGTATAGAAATACGATCATAATTCCGCCGAGGGGTAAAAAGCCGATGAGCCACGTGTTTTCAGTGCGCAGAGTCGAGGCAAAGGTGACGGAATAGTAGAACCCGGTGCCTAAGACCCCAAGGATCAGACCTAAGACTACCGCTATCAGTATGAGCCGTATCATAGAGGTTATACGGATAGTGTTGTGAGCGATGTTATGCTTTACGGTTTCCTTTAATCCTTCGGTTATCATGGTTTATCCTATATAGTTTTCTTATCTAAATTTTTGCAGGCTGTGGAGAGCATCAGCTTGATGCGGTTCAGCTGGTTTACCTCAGAGGCGCCGGGATCGTAGTCTACGGCCACGATATTTGCCTCGGGATAGTCGTGACGGATCTTCTTTATCACGCCCTTTCCGACTATGTGGTTGGGCAGGCAGCCGAAGGGCTGTATGCACACGATGTTCGGTACATCCTCGTGTATCAGCTCCATCATTTCTCCGGTCAAAAACCATCCTTCTCCGGTCTGATTTCCAAGAGATACTATGGGGCTTGCCATCTCACCCAGCTCTTCGATGTGTGATGGAGGAGTGAAGTGTCTGCTCTTTTCCAGAGCCTCCCTTGCGGAGGAACGGAGCATCTCGAGCATCTTGATACCGAGACCTGATGTGGTCAGGGATTTCCTGTCCTTACCCAGATGCTCTACCTGAAATTTGCTGTTGTAGAGGCTGTAGAGCAGGAAGTCTGCCAGATCGGGAACTACAGCCTCGGCTCCCTCGCTTTCCAGCAGCTCGGCCAGATCGTTGTTTGCCACGGGATGGAATTTTACAAGTATCTCTCCGACGATACCCACACGTGGTTTTTTAATGTCTTTTCTCGGCAGATTATCGAAATCCGCCACGATGTCGGTGCAGAATTTTTTGAAGCTGCCGTGGGAGAGTACCTTGTCCTTTGACAAGTATCTGATAACTCTCTTTTTCCACTTGTTGTGGAGTGCGTTTGTTGAGCCGGGCTTCAGCTCGTAGGGTCTCGTGGCATAGACTACCCTCATGAACAGATCGCCCAGTACCAGCGCGTAGAGACCGTGCTGTACGATCTTTGGGGTAAAGGTAAAGCCGGGATTTTTTTCGAGGCCTACCATATTGAGGGAGATTACCGGTACATGCGATAGTCCCATGCGCTCCAGTGCCCTGCGGTAGAAACCGATGTAGTTTGACGCGCGGCAGCCGCCGCCTGTCTGCGTGATGAGCACAGCGGTGCGATCCATGTCGTATTCTCCGGACTCGATGGCATGTATCAGCTGTCCTACCACTATCAGTGACGGATAGCAGGCGTCATTGTTGACATAGCGCAGACCGGAGTTTACGGCATCCTCCTTGGAAACCTCGGGTATTACCATATTGTAGCCTGCGGATCTGAAGGCGGGCTCTAAGAGTTCAAAGTGGATGGGAGACATCTGTGGAGCCAGGATAGTGTAGTTCTTTTTCATCTCCTTTGTGAAAATAACGCGGTTGTGGTGCGCGGGAACTATTGTCCGTTCCTTTGGGTGTTCCTTTCTGGTGCGGATGGCAGCAATGAGTGATCTGATACGGATCCTTGCGGCGCCCAGATTATTGACTTCGTCGATCTTTAAGCAGGTGTATATCTTTCCTGATTTATTCAGGATTTCGGCAACCATATCTGTGGTCACGGCGTCGAGACCACAGCCGAAGGAGTTGAGCTGTATCAGATCCAGATCCTCGGTTGTCTTGATATAGTTCGCGGCAGCGTAGAGTCTGGAATGGTACATCCACTGATCCATCACTACCAGAGGACGCTCAACCTTTGCCAGGTGTGAGATCGAGTCCTCGGTCAGAACTGCCATGCCGTAAGAGTTTATGACTTCAGGGAGACCGTGGTTTATCTCGGGGTCGATATGGTATGGGCGACCGCAGAGCACGATGCCGTGGATGCCCTTCTCTCTGATCTCTTTTAATGTTTCTTCACCCTTTTTCTGAATCGTTTTTCTGGCGTGATTCAGCTTTTTGTAACCGCGTTCTACTGCAGTTTGCACCTCATCAGCCGGTATCTTAAACTCCTTCATAAATGTGTTCGCCAGTTCTCTCACCAGAGACTCTTCGTCAGAGAGATTGATGAAGGGGTTCAGGAAACGAACCTGACCGCTTGATATTTCTTCCACATTATTTTTGATGTTCTCCGCGTACGAGGTGACGATGGGACAATTGTAGTGGTTGTTGGCGTCAGGAAATTCGTTTCTCTCATAGGGTATGCAGGGGTAAAAAATAAAATCGGCATTATTCTCAATGAGGTACATGATATGACCGTGTGCCAGCTTTGCGGGGTAGCACTCGGACTCAGAGGGTATGGATTCGATCCCTTTTTCGTATATCTTTCTGGATGAGGCGGGAGAAAGTATTATCCTGAATTTAAGGCTCTTAAAGAATGCCTCCCAGAAGGGGAAGTCCTCGTAGAAATTGAGTACTCTGGGAATACCTACGCTTCCGCGGACGGCCTCAGCATCGGACAGGGGAGTGAAGCTGCCGAAGATCAGTTCGTTCTTGAATTCAAAGAGGTTCGGCAGATGATCCTTGTTCTTTTCGAGCCCCAGTCCCTTCTCGCAGCGGTTTCCGGTTATGTATCTTCTGTTTCCGGTAAAGATGTTTATGGTCAGAAGACAGTTGTTCTGACAGCCTCCGCATCTGGTGAGCTTTGTATCGTAGGTCAGAGCCTCGATCTCATCGAAGGAGAGCATGGTTGTCTGGCCATTGCAGCGCTCTCTCGCGATGAGGGCTGCTCCGAAGGCGCCCATTATGCCGGCTATGTCCGGGCGTACAGCCTTGACACCCGAGATCTTCTCGAAGCTTCTTAGCACGGCGTCGTTGTAGAAGGTGCCTCCCTGTACTACCACATGTTTTCCCAGGGATGAGGCGTCCTGGAGTTTTATGACCTTAAACAGCGCGTTTTTAATGACGGAGTAGGCCAGACCGGCGGAGATGTCGGAAACTAAAGCTCCTTCCTTCTGAGCTTGCTTTACCTTAGAATTCATAAAGACCGTGCACCTGGTACCCAGGTCTATTGGGTGCTCTGCGAAGAGTGCTTCCTTCGCAAAATCCTTTACCTCGAAATCAAGAGATTTGGCGAAGGTTTCGATGAAGGAGCCGCAGCCGGAAGAGCAGGCTTCGTTCAGCAGCACGGAATCCACGGTGTCATCCTTTATCTTGATGCACTTCATGTCCTGTCCGCCGATGTCTAATATGCAGTCCACCCCGGGATCAAAGAAGGCGGCAGCAGTGTAGTGAGCTACCGTTTCAACCTCTCCTTCATCCAGCTTTAATGCGCTCTTGAGGAGAGCCTCGCCGTAGCCGGTGGAGCAGGAATATTTTATGTGTACGCCCTCGGGAAGGAGCTGTCTGATTTCTTTTAAGGAGCGTATTGCGGTGGCCAGAGGCGAACCGAAATTGTTTGAGTAGAAGGAATAGAGCAGAGAGCCGTCATCAGCGATCAGGGCTATTTTTGTGGTGGTTGATCCTGCATCTATTCCGAGGAATGCATCTCCTTTGTATGTGGCGAGATCTTTTGTCTTTACATGGTTTTTGCCATGCTCGTCAAGGAATTTTTCGTACTCCTGCCTGTCCCTAAAGAGGGGCTCCATTCTGGCGACCTCGAATTCCATGTGCAGCGGACCGGTTAGCCTGTCGATTATGCCGGCCAATTCTACCGGGGCGCCTGAAGCGCAGCAGGCTGAGCCAATTGCGGCAAACAGGTGGGAGTTCCCGGGTATTATGGTGTGCTCCTCGTCAAGCTTCAGGGTGCGTATGAAGGCCGTCCGAAGCTCCGTCAGGAAATGTAAAGGTCCTCCTAAGAAGGCCACATACCCCCTGATGGGTTTTCCGCAGGCCAGACCTGAGATGGTCTGGTTTACCACCGCCTGAAAGATAGATGCGGAGAGATCCTCCTTTGAGGCACCTTCGTTGATGAGAGGCTGTATATCTGTCTTTGCGAAGACACCACAGCGAGCAGCTATTGGGTAGATAGCCTTGTAGTCCTTTGCGTATTCGTTTAGGCCGGAGGCGTCGGTCTGGATCAGCGATGCCATCTGGTCTATAAAGGAGCCGGTGCCGCCGGCGCAGATGCCGTTCATGCGCTGCTCGGCGTTTCCGTTTTCAAAATATATTATCTTTGCGTCCTCGCCGCCGAGCTCTATGGCCACATCGGTCTTTGGCGCAAGCGAAGAGAGGGCAGTAGCTACCGCCACGACTTCCTGCGTGAAGGGAATATTTAGGTGCTTTGCCAGAGTCAGTCCGCCGGAACCCGTGATTACGGGTGATACGGATATGGCTCCGAGTTTATCGCCTGCGCCACATAAAAGATCCGTCAGGGTTTCTTTTATGTTTGCGAAATGTCTTCTGTATTCAGAGTAGAGCAGATTCCCTGTCTCGTCAATGACTGCCACCTTTATGGTGGTGGATCCTATATCGATTCCAAGTCGGTAGGTTTTTTCATTGGTTTCCATAATATACCTCATAAGACTAGTGTAAAATTCATCTGAAGTAAAATTATAGTATAAAGGGGGAAAAGGTAAAATGTGAAAATATACGAAAATACTTCGGGAATTTATTGCAAAATACGCTAGATTGTCTTATTATTGATTGGCAATTGTTTTTTAAATTTATATCTAAGGAGGTTTATTTCAAATGAAGGAAAAGGTTATTCTGGCCTATTCAGGTGGTCTTGATACCACGACCATCATCCCGTGGTTGAAGGAAAATTACGATTACGAGGTTATCTGCGTCTGCGTTGACTGCGGACAGGGTGAGGAGCTGGACGGACTCGAGGAGCGCGCTAAGCTTTCCGGAGCCAGCAGGCTCTATATCGAGGATATCACTGACGAGTTCTGTGACGACTTCATAGTACCCTGCGTGCAGGCGAATGCGGTTTATGAGAATAAATATCTGTTAGGTACGTCCATGGCCCGTCCGCCCATCGCAAAGAGACTGGTGGAGATCGCCAGAAAAGAGGGAGCTGCCGCCATTTGTCACGGGGCTACAGGAAAGGGCAACGACCAGATTCGTTTCGAGCTTACCATAAAGGCTCTCGCTCCCGACATCAGGATCATTGCCGCATGGCGTGACGACAGGTGGACCATGGATTCGAGAGAGTCCGAGATCGAGTACTGCAAGGCTCACGGCATTGACCTGCCCTTCTCTGCAGAAAATTCATACAGCCGCGACAGAAATCTCTGGCACATCTCCCATGAGGGACTGGAGCTGGAGGATCCCGCAAATGAGCCCAACTACGATCATCTGCTTGTTCTCGGCGTATCTCCTGAAAAGGCTCCCGATGAGGGTGAGTATGTGACGCTCACCTTTGAAAAGGGCGTTCCTGTTGCGGTAAACGGAGAAAAGATGAAAGTTTCCGACATTATCAGAAAGCTGAATGCATTGGGCGGAAAGCACGGTATCGGTATCGTAGATATTGTTGAGAACAGAGTTGTGGGAATGAAGAGCCGCGGAGTTTACGAGACTCCCGGAGGAACAATACTCATGGAGGCGCATGCGGCGCTGGAGGAGCTCGTCATCGACAGGGCAACAATGGATGTCAAGAAGGAGATGGGAAACCGCCTTGCACAGATAGTTTATGAGGGAAAATGGTTCACACCTCTGTGTGACGCCGTGAGAGCATTCGTGAGCAGCACCCAGGATGTTGTCACCGGAGAGGTAAAGCTCAAGCTTTACAAGGGCAATATAATAAAGGCGGGCACCACATCACCATACTCACTTTACAATGAGTCTCTGGCAAGCTTCACCACTGGTGATCTCTATGATCATCACGATGCGGGCGGATTCATCACCCTCTTTGGACTGCCATTAAAGGTTCGCGCGATGAAGCGTCTTGAGATGGAGAAAAAATGATAATAAACGGATCCGTATTCACAGAGGACGGAACTTTTAAGGATCTCACGGTGATAACGGAAAATGGCAGGATAAAGGAACTTTCAGAGCCTGATGCATCTATGGAGACAAGCAGTACAGCCTGTGATGCGTCGGGCTGTTTTGTGCTGCCGGGATTGACCGACATACATTTTCACGGATGTATGGGACATGATTTCTGCGAGGGTAGAAAAGAAGCATTTGATGTCATAGCAGGGTTTGAGTTTTCAAAGGGAGTGACAAATATATGTCCCGCGACAATGACATATCCCCCCGAAAAGATCGATGAGATACTTATTGCCGCCAGAGATTACGCGAAGAAAAAGGAACGGGAAGAAGACGATGATAATGCAAGGCTCATAGGAGTGCATCTGGAGGGTCCCTTCATTAATCCGGAAAAGAAGGGGGCTCAGAACGGCGAATATATCACAAAGCCTTCGTATGGATTATTGGACCGTTGGCTAAAGGAATCCGATGATCTGGTAAAGCTTGTCACCATAGCTCCGGAGATGGATGGGGCGATAGAATGTATTGAGAGGATGCACGAGGGGGTCAGGTTTTCCATTGGACATACGAGCAGCTCCTATGATACGGCGATGCGGGCCTTTAAGGCGGGCGCGGATCATGTGACTCATATGTTTAACGCGTGTCCGCCATTTTCTCACCGCGCTACCGGTGTGATAGGAGCAGCCTTTGACGATAAAAAAGTATTCTGTGAGCTGATCTGCGACGGAGTTCATGTGGATCCTGCTGCGGTTCGCATGGCCTTTCGGCTGTTTGGACCGGAGAGGATGGTTCTGGTCAGTGACAGCATGGAGGCCTGCGGCATGGGCGACGGTGTATTTTTTCTTGGGGGACAGGAGGTTCATGTGCAGGGAAACAAGGCTGTCCTTCGTGATGGAACCATAGCAGGCAGTGTAACCTGTCTGTATGACTGTATGATAAATGCGGTAAAGATGGGGGTGGAGCTGCCGGATGCTATTCGTGCCACGACGATTAATCCCTGCAGATCGATAGGAATTGACGCGGAGTACGGCAGTATCTCGGTCGGGAAAAGAACTGGTTTTCTGCTGCTTGATAAAAAAGATCTGTCAATAAGAGGTGTCTGCAAATGATAACTGCCTGCTGTACATTAAAAACAATTGGGGATGGTGGGCGGCCTATGAGACGGATCTTTTTGCCTGTATTTTTTCTTTCAGCTCGAGAGCTTTGTCTTTTAAGGACTGGGGAGCGTTTACAGTGGCAGGCAATACTGCTCCGACATAGCGCAGCGCCTGGTCAAGTGAGCCGAAATGGAAGGCCATGTATCCCAGGAGATAATCGAGAGATGCCTGGGAGAGTCCCATGATGGGCGGGGTCTCGGTCATGGCAGCCTTTGAGAGGAGAGTATTTGCCTCAGCGTAAAATCTTTCTTCGTCCTCTTTGTGCTTTTTCTTTTCTCTCTCGGTTTTTGCGTTTTCACCCATCGCGCGGTAGAGCCAGGCCAGAAGCAGGCTGTAGTAGCCCTGCTCTCCATATCTTTCGCCCTTTATGGCAGCGCACATATATGCCATCTTGTGGATTATGACGGCGGTATTGTAATCGTAGATCTCCATGCTGCTTCGGTCGACGGGCTTGAACATGGCTGCCACATTGTTTCTGATCAGCTTTTTGTGAACATTGGTGATGTTGTCAAATATATTGTGGGAGGCTGAGTAACCGCAGTTGGGACAGGAGCAGATGCCGTATTTTATGGTGTCGATATCCTCGAATCTGGGGCGCAGGTCATCATCGGAACCGATTCTTCTCGCCTTTGACGATTTCAAAACCTTTGTCGTGAAATTCTTTTCGCAGACAGGGCATACCTTTTTCTTGTCGAATATGAATTCTTTTTCTTCGTGTTTGAATTCAGCCATTTAAATACCTCTTGGAAAAATTTAAGTCCGCTCCCGGCGGACTTTGCGCCAGATTTGCGGTCGCTTTGCGACCTTCCACTGCAAATCCTTAGCACTCTCCGCCGGAGGCTTTATCACGGGCGGGGGATTCTCCGTTCGTGATAAACAACAGGGTAAAACTTATGCTGTCGGCAGCTTGTAGGAACTCTTCATGGATACGATGCGGTTAAAGACAGGAGAGCCTTCCTTTGAGAGCCTGCTGTCGACGCAAAAGTATCCGTTTCTCACGAACTGGAAGCGGTCGTAGGGGGCAGAAGCAATAAGCGCAGCCTCGACTTTTGCATCTTTTATTATTTTGAGGGAGTTCGGGTTGAGATTTAAGGATCCGTCTTCATTGTATACTCCCTTCTCTTCGTCGATGAGATTCTCGAAGAGATGAACCGAAACATCGCCGCAGGATGAAGCATCCACCCAGTGGATGGTTCCCTTGACTTTTCTGCCGTCGGGGGAATCTCCGCCATAGGTGTCGGGATCGTAGGTACAATGTATCACAGTCACCTTTCCTGAATCGTCCTTTTCGAAAGAGGTACAGGTGACGAAATAGGCGTTCATCAGTCTCACCTCGTTTCCGGGGTAGAGCCTGAAATATTTAGGGGGACGGACTTCCATGAAATCCTCGCGCTCGATGTAGAGCTCCCGGGAGAAGAGTACAGACCTGCTTCCGAGATCTGGATTTTCCTGATTGTTGGGGACAGACAGATTCTCTGTCCTTGCCTCGGGGTAATTGTCTATTATGAGTCTGACCGGATCGAGTATGGCCATCATTCGGGGCGCAGATACCTTCAGATCCTCTCTGATGCAGTATTCCAGAGCGGCGTAGTCGGCGGTGGAATTTGCCTTTGAGATGCCGCTTATCTCGACGAATTTTTTGATGGAGGAGGGAGTGAAGCCACGGCGTCTCAGTCCTGCGACAGACACAAGTCTCGGGTCGTCCCAGCCATCTACGACACCGTCTTCCACCAGCTTTTTGATGTAGCGCTTGCCGGTCACAACATTTTCCAGGTAGAGTTTCGCAAATTCTATCTGTTTTGGAACGCCGTTCTTGTCATCCTTGAAGCCGCACTCGATGAGAACCCAGTCGTAGAGAGGTCTGTGATCTTCGAACTCCAGGGTACAGATGGAGTGGGTGATGCCCTCGATGGCGTCCTCTATGGGGTGCGCAAAATCGTACATCGGATAGATGCACCACTTGTCGCCGGTATTGTGGTGCGACATGTGGGCGACCCTGTAGATGACGGGGTCTCTCATATTAATATTCGGCGATGCCATATCGATGCGGGCGCGCAAGACTTTTTCACCGTCCTTAAACATGCCGTTTTTCATGTCCTCAAAGAGTGATAGGTTTTCTTCCATGGAACGATTTATGGCTGGGTCATCTTTTCCGGGTGATGTGAGTGTGCCTCTGTATTCCTTTATTTCATCGGGGCTCAGGTCGGAGACATAGGCCTTGCCTTTTTTGATGAGTGTGACGGCGCAGTCGTACATTTTGTCGAAGTAGTCTGAGGCGTAGAGTGTAGTGTCGCGGTAGTCTGCACCCAGCCACTTTACATCCTCCTTTATGGAGTCCACGAATTCGGATTTTTCTTTTGTGGGGTTTGTGTCGTCAAAGCGGAGATTGAACTGACCGCCGTATTCTGAAGCCAAACCGTAGTTTAAGAGTATGGATTTCGCGTGTCCGATGTGGAGATAGCCGTTGGGTTCCGGAGGAAAGCGGGTGATGACATGGCCGCATACGCCTGCTTTTAAGTCTTCGTCGATTATCTTTTCAATGAAATTTCTTGATGTAGTTTCTTCCATTTTTGGGTCTCTCCCGATTTGTATTTATCTGATATGTGTGTGTGTGAACAGGTGCTCGTTGCAGTATTCGTAATTGCCCATGCATTTTGAGCAATAGCGGAACTCAAGGTTTGGGTCTGTCAGCTCGGTACGGCCGCAGATCGCGCATTTATGGACAGCGTTGCCGTTTCTGTACTGTCTGTTTGCGGTGTTGGAGCGCGTATTGCCCCCCGGGCGTTTGAATTCAAAGTTGAAGGCAGGACCTGAAAATCCCCTGAAGCCTGAATTGTAGCCGAATTTCGTCAAAATGAAGAAGATGAGGAAATTCAGCAGGCTGGAGACGATGACAATGCGCCCGCCGATACCGCTTTGTATGAAGGATACCGCGATGAGTGCAGCGTAGACTACAGCCAGCCACTTCATCTTGATGGGGATTATGAAGTAGAGCATGACCTGATTGTCGGGGTAGGTCATGGCAAACGCCAGAAAGATGCCCATGTTGATGTAGTAAGTGCTCACGGCATAGCCTATGGTCAGCACATCGATCATGCCGAGGTTCGCACAGATATTGTAGCCCAGCATGACTCCGATGTCGGTAAAGAGGACGCCGCCGAGTATGTACAGGTTGAACCTGAATCTGCCCCAGGTGTGCTCCAGGGTGGTGCCGAGCTGGTAGTAGAAGAGCATCATGATCAGATAGAAGAAGATATTCGTGTAGCTGGGGGGCATGATGACCCAGGTTATGAGGCGCCATATTTGCCCGTTCATTACGCTGGCGGGATCCAGCATGGCGAAATAGAGTACAAAGTTTAAGGGGGTAATATAGTAGCATATATAACCTATGGCGTAACCGATTATCAGGATGACGGACAGATTCGGGATGCTGAAACGTCCAAGCTTTTTTTCCAGCTTGTCAAGGAATTTCATAAATGTTAACCTCGTTTTCTTATAAAACCTTTATCTTAAATTATGATAATACTCTCTTTGGGCTTGCTTTGTCAAACAATTGTAATCCCCGCTTCAAAAAAAACATGGTGACAAAAGCTTTGAGGAGTGGTAAAATCCAAGCTTGTGGGTAATTTCAGGCAAAATGGAGATCGAGATGCAGGATATAGAGTTTCTTCCCATGATTATAGAGGATTACGACGAGGTCTACGGGCTGTGGATGAGCATTCACGGCTTCGGCATCAGATCCATTGACGACTCAAGGGAAGGAGTTGAGCGCTTTATCAGGCGCAATCCCACCACTTCCATGGTTGCAAGAAGAAACGGAGAGATCATTGGCGCCATATTGTGCGGACATGACGGGCGGAGAGGCTGTTTTTATCATGTCTGCGTCAGAGAGGACATGAGGAAGCAGGGCATCGGAAAAAGACTCGCCACAGAGTGCATGAGAGCGCTGCAGGCCGAGGGCATCAATAAGGTGTCTCTAATAGCCTTCAAGTCCAACAACATTGGAAATGCCTTTTGGAAGAGCGTGGGCTGGACCTTTCGCACTGATCTGAACTATTACGCTTTTACAC